>CAZZDF010000120.1:0-5895 GCA_964652915.1 uncultured Propionivibrio sp.
GTTGGCGTTGATGCCGTAAACCATTGCGACACCGGCAATCGAGGCGCCGGCTTGGTTGCTCGCTTCTACTGCTCTGCGTTTGAATTCGGGTGTGTGGGTTCGTCTGGTTGCCATCGTGTCCGCCAAAAATTAAGCGGACACCAACAAGCGTCTGCTTAACCGTAGCTTCTACAATCTTAAGCAGCAATGACAGACGCTGTTGGGCGGACGGTTACGTACATCCGCAGAATGCTCCAGCCCCACCGGCGGACGTCCATTGCCCGCCTTCGGGTAATACGGCTCAATCAACGAGCAAAACTCGACCCACGGCATCAGGCTTTCCATGCGCGACAGAAACTCAGCCTTGCGCGTCGCCCGGTTGTACTTCTCGAATCCTTTTGTCGCCGCCAACGTCATTTGCTTCATCGTCGTATTCCATGTGATCAGACCTTCTTGTCAGACTATATGACAATAAAATCGTTCACCGCTTTTGCTACTTAATCAGCGTTTCCTTAGAGGATTTATAGCATTTGCTTCGGCGATCGCCGTGAATCATAAGAGTCTATTCAACAGTTTTTCGATCTTGCGGTTCGCTCCCTGCAGTTTATTGAAAAGTGCCCGCAACAACGCCTTGTCGATACAAGCCATGGCCTCCGCATCGTCACGCCAGAAATCAATGGCTTCTCGGCTAAATTCCGCAGCGATAATTTTGTAGTCGGCAATTACAGTCGCCGAACTCGCGATATTGCCATCAGAAAAAAATACTCCTTCGCCGATACACTCGCCTGTCTCTATCGTTCCCACCAGCTTACCGCTGCAATAAGCCTCTGCCGTACCGAAAAGAATGACATAGAAAGCTTTTGTTTCCTCATCCTGAGAAGTCAAGCAAACATCTGAATGAAATGTCCGGATTTTCGCCATTTCCGCGATCTGCACCAGCCATTCATCGGGCACCGGATCAAAAAACGAACAACTGCGCAGGGTCTTGAACCGCTCCGCAGCATCTTCCATAAGAAGTTTGGCAAAAGTGGAAAAACGGTCTTCGATGGCCTCAAACTCGTCCATACCCTCTCCTTATCTGGTGATCAACCTGCTCATGCCTTGGGTGGCGCAGGCGGATCGGACAATTCCAGCGTGAGGGGAGCCGAAGCGGCCGTCGAAGCTTCCCCGCTTGCCCTTTTCAGAAGCGCTTCCTTCATGGCCTCCTCTTCTGCTTTTTTCTCGGCGGCTTCCTTCTCCTTGTCCACCTGCCCGTCAAAAGACAATTCCGAAGATTGGCTGCCGGCATCACCGCCCAAAACCTCCTTGGTAAATCGTGCGCTTTGCAGCTTCAAGCGCAACATCAGATCGCCCTTGGCATCGGAGTTAAGCTGCAATTCCTGCAGAGAAATTTCCCCGCTGTCATACAGTTCAAACAGGCACTGGTCGAACGTCTTCATGCCGAGTTCAACCGATTTTTTCATAATCTCCTTCAGCGCGCCAACCTCGCCCTTGGCAATCGCATCCCGCGCCGTTGCAGTGCTGAGCAAGACCTCGATGGCGGCAACACGCCCGCCGGAAATCTTGCGCACCAGACGCTGCGAAATGATGGCGCGCATGTTCAGCGAAATGTCGTTGAGTACCTGCTCGCGCTTTTCAATCGGGAAGAAATTCACGATGCGGTCGATCGCCTGATTGGCGCTGTTGGCATGCAGCGTCGCCATGCACAGATGCCCGGTTTCGGCAAAATTGAGGGCGTATTCCATCGTTTCCTGATCGCGTATCTCGCCGATCAGGATGACATCCGGCGCCTGACGGAGCGTGTCTTTCAGTGCATCGAACCAGCCCACCGTATCCACTCCCACCTCGCGATGGGTGACGATGCAATTGGCGTGGGTATGCACGTACTCGACGGGGTCTTCGATGGTAATGATGTGGCCGTGCGTTTCGCGATTGCGCACACCGAGCATCGCCGCCAGCGTGGTTGATTTACCCGACCCGGTACCGCCCACCAACAAAACCAGCCCGCGCTTCTCCAGGACGACCGATTTCAGGATTGGCGGGAGATTCATCTTGTCGAAATCGGGAATCTCGGTCGTGATGACGCGAATAACCATGCCCGGACGCTGCTGCTGCGTGAAGATATTGATCCGGAAGCGCCCGACACCTTCCAAAGAAATGGCGAAATTGGAGCCTTTGGTGTCGATAAAGTTCTGCCACTGTTTTTCGGTCGCAATCGAATGCGCCATTTTTTGCGTTTGTTCCGCGGTCAGTGGCGTGTCATTGAGCTTGGTAACCTTGCCGTTGAGCTTGACGGCGGGCGGAAAGCCCGCAGTAATAAACAGATCAGAAGCCTTCATTCCCACCATCGTGGTCAGCATCCGATGAACGACACCCCGATACTGTTGTTTCTCCTGTTGTTCCATGGCTCTCCCCTGCCGTATCGATCAAATGCATCATAACCTCCCGGAAAGCACCTTGCAGCAAAACGAGTGAATCGCTGCGTGCAGGGTCTGTCAAATTGTCCGGAAGTTCCTCAGCAAACCAATAATCGCTCTAACCTCGTCACCATCGACCATGACGCTCTGCAAGTCTTCGTCCATCTCCGGTGCAGCAAAGGCCATCCTGCTCGGCTTTAGGGTTCTGGCTGAGGCGTGAAACTCTGTGGCACCAGTCGCTTTCGCGACCTCGGCGAAATTCGCCGCTTTCAATCCGCTCCCCGGCATGATGATGATTCGATCTTCTGCCTGTTTCCGTAGCTCGGCGATCAGCGGTGCGCCGTCCATGCAGTTGGGGCGTTGGCCGCTGGTGAGAATGCGCTCGCAGCCAGATTGGATAATTGTTTCAAGAGCGGCGGATGGATCGCGGGTCCGGTCAAAGGCGCGATGAAAAGTCACTCCCATCGGCCGGGCTAGTTCAACGAGTTCCCGCGTCCGCTGGCTATCGACCGAACCGTCGGGGTTCAAAAGACCGATGACGATGCCGTCGCAGCCCAATTCCTTGCACACGGCCAGATCGGATTTGATGATTTCGAATTCGGCGTCGCTGTACAAAAAGTCGCCACCGCGCGGCCTGAGCATCACGTACAGATCAATCGCCAGCGCCGCCCTCGCCGCCTTGATAAAGCCGTAAGACGGCGTGGTTCCGCCGTCGGCCGGGTTGTCGCACAGTTCGATCCGGGCCGCGCCCGCCGCTTGCGCGATTTCGCAACTGGCAATATTGAAGGCGATGATTTCGAGCTTTGCCACTGAACTCTCCATGCTTCGTCTCCGCCTTACATCGTACTGGTCACTTTATTGAGATGCGGCGGGCGATCGGGGTCGCGACCGCGTGCACGCGAAACGGCTTCAACCAACAGATAAAAGCTCTGTATCGCGGCGATCGGATCGAGATCGGCGCAAGCGCTGATAGCCAGCGTCAATTGCCGTTCGGCGACGTCCGGCGTGGCGGCCAGCAACACCCGCGCGCCGCGCTCGCGCATCTGTGCGGCCAATTTGATCAAGCCGGCCTGCGCCGGGCCGCGTGGCGCAAAGACCAGCATCGGGTAACCGGCATCGACCAGCGCCATCGGCCCATGCTGCACTTCGGCGCTGCTGAACACTTCGGCCTGAATCGTGCAGGTTTCCTTGAACTTGAGTGCCGCCTCCTGCGCTATGGCCAGCCCGGTACCGCGACCGATGACCATCATCCGCTCGGCGCCGGCCAGCGCCTCGATACCGGCAGACCAGTCGAGGGCGCAGGCGGCACGCAAAGCGTCTGGAAGCGTATCGAGCGCGGCCATCAGTTCGCGATCGTCCTGCCAACTGGCGGCCAGACGGGCGCCCGCACTGAGGCTGCAAATGAAACTCTTGGTCGCCGCAACGCTCTTCTCGGCACCAGCACGTAGCGGGATGACCCATTCCGCGGCCTTGGCCAGTGGCGAATCAGCGTCATTGACCAAAGCCACGGTAGCGCCCTGCCCGCGCCGGAAAACCTCGATCGGCTCGATCAGATCCGGGCTACGCCCTGATTGCGAAACCGCCACCGCCAGCGTTCCGCGAGTGGTCAGCGGCGCGTGATACAGAGTCACCAGCGACATCGGCAGGGAGGTTACCAGTTGCCCGTAGCGCGCCATCAACAGGTAAGCCATATAGCTCGCGGCGTGGTCCGAGCTGCCGCGCGCGATGGTCACCGCTGCCGTCGGCGGCTGCGCACGCAGCGCAGCGCCCAGCGCGGTGTAACGTTCTCCATCGGCAGCCAGTTGCTCTGCCACGCACTCCGGCGCGGAGCGCGCTTCTTCAAGCATCAGTGAGTTCAATGGGGGCTCCTTCGACAAAGGTTTGCGTAAGTTGCAGGTCGGCAGACATCACCACGATGTCGGCGTACGCACCGCATTGCAGACGACCGCGCTGAAACTCACCGAGGTAGTCCGCCGGATGGGTCGCTACGTGGCGCACCGCAGCTTCCAGCGGGACCCCGATCGCCACCAGATTGCGCAGCGCCTGATCCATTGTCAGCACACTGCCGGCCAGCGTGCCATCGGCCAGCCGCACGCCGTTGAGGCATTTGCTCACCGTCTGCGAGCCCAGACGGTAGTTTCCGTCCGGCATTCCGGCGGCCGAGGTGGAATCGGTCACGCAATACAGTTTGGGAATCGCCCGCAAGGCGGCGCGAATGGCGCCGGGATGCACATGCAGCAGATCGGGAATGATTTCAGCGTATTCCGCATGCGCCAGCGCCGCGCCGACCATACCTGGCTGGCGATGATGCAAACCGCTCATGGCGTTAAACAAATGAGTAAACCCGCAGGCTCCGGCGTCAAGCGCCGCCACGCCATCCTCGTAAGTGCCGTCGCTGTGGCCGATCTGCACGATGATTCCAGCCTTTTTCAACTGCCGGATGAAATCGACATGCCCGGTCATTTCCGGCGCCAGCGTAAGTACGCGGATCGTCGCCAATTCGCGCAGGGCATCAAGTTCCTCAGTGCTGCCGCAACGGGCACAGTCGGGCTGCGCGCCAAGCCGGCCAGGGCTGATGAACGGGCCTTCCAGATGCACGCCGAGAACGCGCGCCGCGCCCGCCGGCCGCTGCCGCATGGCCCGCCCGATATCGGCCAGCGCCAAGGCAATATCTCCTTGCGGTGCAGTCATCGTGGTGGCCAGCAGGCTTGTTGTTCCGTGACGGGCATGCAAGCGGGCAATCGTATCGATGGCGCCAGCGCCTTCCATCACATCCGCACCGCCGCCGCCATGTACGTGCAAATCGACAAAGCCCGGCAGTACTCGAAGTTCATTGTCATCCGGGCCGGCGACCCGTACGCCGTCAATGGCAATAACACGCTCGTCAAAAGCGATTGAACCGCGAATCCACCCGTCGGGCATCAAAACACAACCGGAGACAAGAACTGACATGGCGGCCACCCACAAACGATTTGATGTGCCATGGTATCACCTAGCCGCCAGGTCAATCGCTCTCGACGGTCTGACTGGTAATCGCATTGATCGCTAAAAAGTTACTCGAGACCCGGATGACAATTGCTTCAGGCAACGGTACGGCTTAAGTAATTGATTACTATCGAAAGCGCCGACCCAATGCTTTGTCTTCGTAGGGGTACTCATCAATGTGTCATGAAAGCCAGGAACGGTGAAATCAGCAGCAGGATTCCGGTGGCGATGATGATCATCAATGAGACGCCTTTGTACTGGTGCAGGGCTTTAACCCGGTAAACAAGGTAAGCGGGGATCAGGCAGCCGACCAGGCCGAAAATCGGGCTGCAGATCGACGTAAAGCTCAATACCGGCGCGTTGAGTACGATGGCGCCCCAGGAAACCAGGACGGCAAAAAACAGAATGCCGGTGGCCACCAGTTTTTTGTTGATTCGTTCTTCCGGCGTGACGCGCCGCAGCAGGTTCAGGGCAATACCTTGGCAGGCTTCGCGGAAGCCGAGAAACACACCGA
>CAZZDF010000121.1:0-5892 GCA_964652915.1 uncultured Propionivibrio sp.
AAGAATTTTTCATGAGAAAACCTCCTGAGCAAGAAACGTCTGAATACCCTCACTTATACGAGGCTGATTCATTCCCAGAAGCAGAAAGGCTTCGTTCATGGGCATGAATTGCGCTATTCGTAATGCGCTCCACATAAAATCTGAATGAAGAAACCGACGAAGAATTCTACCCTGCATCGATCTCGTTTTATTGCCGGTCTGCAAGGCGATCGGCTTGAAAATCGGCTTGCTGAGGGAGGTTGGTTGCAAAACGTCGCACCATCAGCAGGGTGATGTCGTCTGACTGTTCTGCCCCGTCGGCATGCTGTCGAATGTCGGCAAGCAAGTCGTTCAGGGTGCTCTGGCAGTCCGGCTGTGCATGCGCTCCATAGAACTGCTCAAGGCGTTGATCGCCATAAAGCTGGTTGTCAGCGTCCATGGCCTCGGTTACGCCATCGGTATAGAGCAGAAGACTGTCATTGGCAGCCAGTATCAGATGGTGCGTGGTGTAGGAGATTCCGCGCAACGGTCCGAGTGCTGGGCCGGAGCGTGCCGTTATCGATTCCATGCTGCCGTTGGCGCGCTTGATGATTGGCGGATTGTGGCCGGCGTTGGCGTAGTCGAATTGGCCATCACTGAGGCGCAGTACGCCACAAAACAAGGTGACGAACATCAGCGAGGGATTGCTTTCGAGCAAGGCTTCGTTAATACGGTGTAGCACTCGCCCGGGATCGGCATCGGTCTTGAATTCGGCACGCAGGAAACTGCGGGTGACGGCCATGAAGAGTGCTGCCGGCACGCCCTTGCCGGAGACGTCGGCAACGGCAACAACGAGTCGATCATCGTCGATAAAGAAGAAATCGTAAAAATCTCCGCCCACTTCAAGCGCCGGCTCCATGATGGCGAATAGGTCCAGGTCGGTCCGTTTGCGGAAGGCGGCGAAGGTTTTGGGCAGCAAATCCATCTGGATATTGCGCGCGACATTCAGTTCGGCCTGCATGCGTTCTCGTGACGCCGTGGTTATGGCCAGGTCGGCGATGTAGCGTTTGAGGCTGTCGCGCATTGCCCGGAAAGCGAGGGTCAGTTGAGCAACTTCATCCTTGCCGGCTGATTCCGGTAGCTTGGCGTCAAGATCTCCCCCCGCCAAGGCGCCGATGGCCTCACTTAATGCCTGTACAGGTCGGGTGATTGAGCGCGCGATGAGCCAGACGACCAAAAGCAGCAAGACCAGACCGGCCGCACCGAGCGCCATGGCGCTCTTGGAAAGACGAATGAGGTCCGCGTACAGTTCGGCCTTGGAAACAACCGTAACGATCGTCCAGTCGGTGCTGGTCAGCGGCTTCCAGGCGAGCCAGGTCTCGTCTTTCTGAGGTCCGCTTTGCCAATGTACGATTCCGGGTTGCCCCGATATCAGGCGTCGCCCGACACGCCGCATGGCTTCGTTGTTGGTTTCTTCGGCGATGCTGAAAATTGACTCGTTGAGCACAAATTCGCGGTTCGGGTGACTGATGAAAGTGCCGCTCCGATTGATCAGCACGCCATAACCGCGATCGCCCAAGGGGAGTTTGCCCAGCAAGTGGTCGAGCCAGTCGATGGCGATGTCGGCAACGGCGACACCGGCGAAAACGCGTTCATTATTTACCTTGACCCAGAGGGGAATCGAGTAGGTCACCATGAAACCGGCGTCAGGGTCATGGTAGGGTTCGCTCCACATCGCACGTTGTAGATAGCGCGGCAGCGCGAACCAGTCTTCTGCGATGTAGGAGTCGTCTTGCGAATCAGTGTCGGTAGTTACGATGCCGTCAGCTGATCGGTAGGCGTAGGGGCTTGATTGAGGCCAGTCGCTGGGCGTCCACCGGGGGAGGAGTACCAGTCCCAAACCTTTGATTTCTGGATGGTCTTGTAGCGTCTTGGTCTGCAAGGAGCGCCAGGAGGCGAACGAGGTGTACACACTGTCAGTTTCGAACAGACGCGCAAAGCCTTCGATGGCGACTTCGACGCTGAACAGCCGGGAATCGATTTCTTTTGCTGCGGTGTTGGCCAGATAGTTTGCGCGGCGCCCAGCTTCTTCTTCGAGCCGGTCACGAAACTTCAGATAGTTAACCAGTACTACGGCGCTCAGGATGGCTCCGGTCAATAGGACGGTCCAGAGCAGCAGGCGGCCGCGCAAACTGTCGCGAAAACGGACTTTCTCCATGGATTCGTGCTGAGCGTTCATCCTGAAAACCGCAGTTCAAACCACAACGACACAACGAGCACAACGAAAAGGCAAAGTTTTCAAGTCTTTCCGTAGCTCACCAATTGGCTTAGCCATAAAACACACGTAACACATTGTTTTTACGTTGTGGTCGACTGCTTTTTCTGGATTCATCGGGAACTTTCGGTGTTGAATGGAGCGAAACGCGAAAAATCGGGAGTCTTTTTGAGCAAGCCGGCGTCGATCAAGGCTTGCGTACTGGCCTTGAAGGCCGACGGGCTTAGCGTACCGACCTCTTCCGGTTTGGTGCCGGAAATAAAGATGGAATCGAGTATATGGCGCAACATCCAGCGCTCATGCGGTCGATTGGCCGGAAGCTTGGCGCGGTGCGCTTCGGCGATCACGATGTCGAGAGCCTCTTCCGGATGGTCGCGAGCGTATTCCCAGCCCGCCAGGGTGGCGCGGCGTATCGCCAACGCCGTTTCACGGTGACGGTCTATCCAGTCGGTCTTGGCATAAAGGCCATCTTCAGGAGAACCAAGGCCATAGTCACGCATCTTGAAAGTGGTGATTTGATCAGGGTCGATTCCGGCCTGTGCCAGAAGATGGTATTCGTTGTATTCCATTGCCGCGCAAGCGGAGACCCCACGCTGAAGAAACAGCTTGATCGAGTAGTACTGAGGGATGATCTGGGGATGAACGCCATTTTGGGCAAAGAACAGGGTGAAGCTTAAAGATGATGCATTTTCCCAGTGACTTACCTTTTGCTTGTCAAGACTGGCGACATCGTTGATGCCCTTTTCTTTCCAGCCGATCAGCATGAGATTGGAGCGGCGAACCAGTTGTACGATCAAGCTCGAATCAGGCGATGTGGACAAGGCATCGACAAGAAAGGCCGTCGCCAGATCGGCCTGGCCATCCTCCAGCATACTCAAGGCGCTTCGTCTGGACGACCCGTGCAATAGTGTGACGTTAAGACCGGCGTCGCGGTAGAACCCCTTGTCGCGGGCAAGATAGAAACCGGCGAACTGGCTTTGTGGCTTCCATTGCAAAGCCAGATTAAGCGGTGTCAGCGGCTCGGCGGCAACAACCGCCGTTGTTGTTACAGCCAATCCAAGGATGAGCAGCAAGCGTGTCAATGTTGAGCAATTAACGTGGATACGGTCGAAAACTGACCTCATTGATTGGCGAAAGAACATGGCACTATCGGCCTGTCGTTTGCGCACTCAGCAGGATCGCGCTGCGCGCGCCGAGCAGGAAGGGCTGCCTGTCAAGCGCCGGGCCCTGACCATGCGGAAAGACATCGTCGGGTACTTGTTGGCCAGTGTTGACCTCGACCGTCCAGTTCCAGCCCTCCAGCAGCGGCGGCAGGTTGAGCCAGGTCGGTTCATGGCAGGTGTTCCAGGCGAAATAGACAACGTCTGGACCACTTGTCGTCTCGGTGGTAAAGACCAGGGCAACCAGTCGTGAAGACCAGTCGGGTTGCCAAGGTTCGCAGCCATGGAAGGAAATTTCAGCAAAACCAAGAGCGCCGTGCCGGTCTCCGTGCGGATGAGCAGGCAGCCGTAGAACCGGGTGCGCATGGCGCAGGGCAGTGACCCCGCGCGTGAAACGGAGCAAGTCGGATTCACGGCGAACCAGGGACCAATCGAGCCAGTTCATTTCGCTGTCGTGACAATAGGCGTTGTTGTTGCCGCCCTGGCTGCGTCCCATTTCATCGCCCATCAGCAGCATTGGCGTACCGCGCGCGACGAACAAGGCCAGCAGCGCGTTCTTGATTTGTCGTGTGCGCAAGGCGTTGATTGCAGGATCGTCGCTCTCTCCTTCGGCACCACAGTTCCAGCTTCGATTGTCGTCGATCCCGTCGCGGTTTCCTTCGTCGTTGGCTTCGTTGTGTTTGCCGTTGTAGCTGACCAGGTCGCGCAAGGTAAAGCCGTCGTGGCAGGTAATGAAGTTCACCGAAGCCAGTGGCCCCCGGCCGCTGGACTCGTATAGGTCAGGCGAACCGGCCAGTCGTGTGGCGACTTGGCCAGCACAGCCCGGTTCGCCGCGCAGAAAATCACGGACTTCGTCGCGGAATTTGCCATTCCATTCGGCGAATCGTCCGTAGTTCGGGAAGTTGCCCAGAAGATAAAGTCCACCGGCATCCCAGGCTTCGGCAATGAGTTTGCACTTTTTCAGGATGGGATCGGCGGCGGCGGATTCGAGAAGCGGTGGATTTTTCATCGGGCCGCCCCAAGGGTCGCGACCGAGGATGGCGGCGGCATCAAAGCGGAAGCCGTCGATGTGGTATTCGGCAACCCAATAACGCAGGCACTCGAGCACCATCGAGCGGACGACCGGATGATTGCAGTTGAGCGAGTTGCCGCAGCCGCTGAAATTGTAGTAATACCCGTCCGGGGTCAGCATGTAGTAGGTTTTGTTGTCGAATCCGCGAAAAGAGATGGAGGGGCCTCGGTGATCGCCTTCGCAGGTGTGGTTGAAGACCACATCGAGGATGACCTCGATTCCAGCCGCATGGAGGGCGCGCACCATGGTTTTGAATTCGTCGCACTGCATCCCCGATGATCCGGTTGCCGCGTAACCGGCCTTTGGTGCGAAAAAGCCGACGGTGCTGTAGCCCCAGTAGTTCATGTTGAGGTTGCCGGTCACCGGGTTCGGTCGGGAAAGTTCAAATTCGTCAAATTCAAAGACCGGAAGCAATTCGACGCAATTGACCCCGAGTTCAAGCAAATGCGGGATCTTTTCAACCAGTCCGGCATAGGTTCCGGCATGCTTTACGCCCGAGGATGCATGCCGGGTAAAGCCTCGTACATGCATTTCGTAGATGACGAGGTCGCACGCGGCGAGGTTTGGCGCGCGGTCGCCGCGCCAGTCGAAATCTTCGGGTACGATCAGCGCGCGATAGGGGTAGGGGTCTTCATAGTCAGGCGTTTCGCCCCAACGATCCCGGCCGGTGATGGCTCGCGCACGCGGGTCGAGCAAAATGGCATCGGGCGCACAACGGTGTCCTTCCGCCGGATTGTTCGGACCTTCGACACGAAAGCCATAGGTGAAGCGTTCCGGGTCGAGGTCAAAGACCGTAATGGCCCACACGTCGCCAATCCGGAACGAGGCCGGTATCGGAATCTCGGCTTCAACCTCGCCGCTGTCCTTGTCGAACAGCATGAGCGAACAGGCGGTGGCCACCGAGGAAAAAACCGAGAAATTGACGCCACCCGGAACCTGGGTCGGACCATAGGGGATGACGCGGCCGGGGCGAACCTTCCACCCCGAGATTTCTTCGGTCGGATAGTGGTCAATACGCATCTCAAAGGACTCCTGTTAACGCCGCACTGGCCTCGGCGGAGGATGGATAGTGGTTGAACTGATCCCAGAATCCGGTCACTTCCATGACATCGCGTACCGCTTCCGGCACGGCGGCAAGAACCAGGCGGCAGTCGCCATCTGTGGCGGTGCGGTGCAACAGCAGGAGTACTCGTAGCCCCGAACTGGTCAGCAGATTCAGTTCCGAGAAATCGAGTATCAGCGCTTTGGCTGTGTTCAGTTCATGCAACAGGCTGCTCTGGAATTCCGGGGCGGTGGCATGCGTGACATCGCCACTGACCGAGGCTACGGTGATCGAGGAATCATGCGTGATGGTGACGTTCATTGTGTTTCCTTGGATGTCTGGAATCAACTTTTTGCTATTTTCGGTAAAGGCAACCCTGCACTAG
>CAZZDF010000122.1:0-5836 GCA_964652915.1 uncultured Propionivibrio sp.
CCAATCTGACGCGTGATCATCTCGACTATCACGGCAGCATGGAAGACTATGCGGCAGCCAAGGAAAAACTGTTTCTTTGGCCGCGCTTGCGTTTGGCGGTGATCAATCTGGACGATCCGTTCGGGCAGCAACTGGCGCGCTCGACGACGGCGCTCAGGGTGATCGGCTACACGCAAGCGGACGTTCCCAGCGGCTTGTCCGCCGTTATTCGTGCCGAAATGGTTGAGGAAACGCTTAACGGCCTGCGTTTTCAGCTTTCTGCGCCGAACGGGCGGGCTTGGGTCGAAACCGGCTTGTGCGGTCGTTTCAATGTTTCGAATCTATTGGCGGTCGCGTCTGTGCTGATCGACGCAGGGCTGACGCCGGCCGAGGTTGCCGCGCGTTTTGCCCAGCTGTCGCCCCCGCCGGGGCGGCTGGAGAAAATCGGCGGTCACAATGAGCCGCTGATTGTTGTTGATTATTCTCATACCCCGGATGCCTTGGAAAACGCCTTGCTGGCCTTGCGCGAGGTGGCAACCGCGCGTGGCGCCGGATTGATTGCGGTGTTTGGCTGCGGCGGTGATCGCGACCGGGGCAAGCGGCCCTTGATGGGGAGTATTGCTGTGCGTTTGGCAGACCGGGTGGTGCTGACCAGCGACAACCCGCGTAGTGAAGACCCGCAGGCGATTCTTGATGAAATTTCCGTGGCGGCACCTGGCGCCGAAGTAATTGCTGATCGTGCTCAGGCGATCCGTCAGACGGTGCTGGCGGCGCATCCGGCGGATGTGATTCTGCTGGCGGGTAAAGGACATGAACCGTATCAGGAAATCGCTGGCGTGCGCCGGCCGTTTTCTGATCTGGACGAAGCGAAGGCGGCGCTGGCCGCGCGTTTGGAGAAGCAAAAGTGAGCGTGACGATGGATTTTGTTGCCGCCGCAAAGGCAATGAACGGGACTTTGAATGGCAATAACGCGACTTTTGTCGGCGTGTCGACGGACAGTCGAAAAATCGGTTCGGGACAGTTATTCATCGCTTTGCGCGGCGATTCGTTTGACGGCCATGACTTTGTCGCTACGGCCAAGGAGCGTGGTGCGGTGGCGGCGGTGGTCGATTCGGCTGCGCCGCCAAGCCTTCAGGAAATCGGTTTGCCGCTTCTGGTTGTCGCCGATACGCGTTTGGCGCTGGGCGCCTTGGCGGCTGCCTGGCGTTCCCGTTTTTCCTTGCCGGTAATCGCGGTGACCGGCAGTAACGGCAAGACAACGACCAAGGAAATGATCGCCAGTATTCTGCATTCGGCGTATGGCGATGCCGTTTTGGCTACGCAGGGAAACCTCAATAACGATATCGGTCTGCCGCTGACCTTGCTGAATCTTGACGCTTCGCATCGTGCCGCGATCATCGAAATGGGTATGAACCATCCCGGAGAGATCGCCTATCTGGCGCGAATTGCCCGGCCCACGGTGGCTTTGGTGACCAACGCGCAGCGTGCTCATCTTGAGGGCATGGGCACGATCGACATGATCGCCAGCGAAAAAGGGAGCGTTTTCGTTGAGCTTGATGCGCAAGGCGTTGCGGTATTCAACTCGGACGATCAATGGGCAGACTTGTGGCGTACTCAGTGTGGCGGCAAGCGCATCATGAATTACGCTTTTGACCGGCCGGCCGCCGTGACCGGGCATTACGTGGCGCATGGACTGGAAAATCGCCTGGAAATTTCCGTGGGCGGTGAGCAGGCCGAAGTCAGTTTGGCGCTGCCTGGTGCGCACAACGCCCGCAACGCGCTTGGCGCGGCGACCGCGGCGCTGGCCGCAGGCATCCCGCTGACGGCGGTATGTGCAGGGCTGACTGCCTTCAAAGGGGTTAAAGGACGTTTGCAACGCCGTCCCGGGGTGTTGGGCGCGGTCGTTCTCGACGATACCTACAACGCCAATCCCGATTCCGTACGGGCGGGAATTGACGTGCTGGCGGCAACGGTCGGCAAAAAGATTCTGGTGCTCGGCGATATGGGCGAAATCGGTGACATGACCGGGCAGTTCCATGACGAAATCGGTGGTTATGCCAAGAGCCAGGGAGTCGACCGGTTGTTGGCGTTTGGCGAGCACAGCGCCTTGGCTGCGCATAACTTCGGTGCCGGCGGACAGCATTTCAAGAAGATCGAAAGTCTGATCGAAGCCCTGAACAGCGAAATGACTCCGGAAGCGACCGTTTTGATCAAAGGATCGCGTTTCATGCGCATGGAGCGCGTCTCCGATGCGGTTTGTAACGACCAAACCAAGGTGGACAAGTAATGCTGCTAATTCTCAGCCAGTGGCTGTCACAAGACCTGCATTTGCATGGCTTCAATGTATTTACCTACATTACCCTGCGGGCGGTGCTGGCGGCGATGACGGCGTTGATCATCTCGTTTGTAGCTGGGCCGCGCCTGATTCGTTGGTTGCTCTCTAAAAAGATCGGGCAGGCCGTCCGCGTCGATGGCCCGCAAACCCATTTGGTCAAGTCGGGTACGCCGACCATGGGCGGTGCTCTGATTCTTATCGCGATCGGCGTGACGACCCTGTTGTGGGGCGATCTGCAGAATCGCTACGTCTGGGTGCTGCTGATCGTCACGCTCGGTTTCGGGGCGATCGGCTGGTACGACGACTGGAAGAAGGTCGTTTATCGTGATCCGAAGGGACTGGCGAGTCGTTGGAAATACTTTTGGCAGTCTGTGCTGGGTCTGGCCGTTGCCGTGTTTTTGGCGATGACTTCAACTGTGCCGGCGCAGATGGAACTGATCGTGCCTTTCTTCAAGACCATTTCTTATCCGCTTGGGGTTATCGGCTTCGTTACCTTGACCTATCTGGTGATCGTTGGAACCAGCAACGCGGTCAATCTGACCGATGGGTTGGATGGGCTGGCGATCATGCCGACGGTGATGATCGCTGGCGCTCTGGCGATTTTTTCGTACGTGGCTGGTAGCGCGGTGTTCTCGAAGTATTTGTTCATGCCTTATATCCCGGGCGCTGGGGAATTGGCCGTGTTTCTTGGGGCAATGGTCGGCGCCGGGCTGGGCTTCCTGTGGTTCAACGCCTATCCGGCCGAGGTGTTCATGGGCGACGTCGGGGCGCTGGCGCTAGGCGCGGCGCTGGGTACGGTGGCGGTAATTGTTCGGCAGGAAATCGTACTCGCCGTGATGGGCGGGGTGTTTGTGGCGGAAACCCTGTCGGTGGCCGCGCAGGTTCTGTACTTCAAATTTACCGGTGGCAAGCGGATTTTTCGTATGGCGCCCTTGCATCATCACTATGAGCTTGGCGGCTGGAAGGAAACGCAGGTTGTCGTTCGTTTCTGGATCATCACCATCATGCTGGTGCTGGTCGGTTTATCTACCTTGAAGATTCGTTGAAATGAAGCTCTCCGGCCAACGCGTACTGGTAATCGGACTCGGCGAGAGCGGCTTGGCCATGGCCAAGTGGCTGACGCGCCAGGGTGCTGTTGTGCGCATTGCCGACAGTCGCACGCAGCCGCCGAATGTCGCTGCGCTGCGCGAGTTTGCTCCGCAGGCGGAGTTGCTGGCCGGGCCGTTCGGCGACGCCATGTTCGATGGCATCGAACTGATTACCATCTCACCGGGGGTTCCGCTGCAGGAGCCGCAGGTGATGAAGGCCGTGGCGCGTGGCATTCCGCTGGTTTCCGAGGTTGATTTGTTTGCCTGGGCGGTACATGAGCAGCTGCCGGCATCGAAAATCCTGGCGATCACCGGTAGCAACGGCAAGACCACGACGACCGCACTGACGGCTTACTTGCTCAACGCCGCCGGGATTCCGGCGGTAGCTTGTGGAAACATTTCGCCTTCGGTGCTCGATGCGCTGATGAGTGCCCTTGATTCCGGAAATATTCCGCAAGTCTGGGTGCTTGAACTATCCAGCTTCCAGCTTGAAACCACGCATTCCTTGAATGCCGATGCGGCGACCTTGCTCAACATCAGCGAGGATCATCTCGATCGCCATGCCGGCATGGATGACTATGTGGCGGCCAAGGAGCGCATTTTCGATGGTTGCCGGGTCATGGTGCTTAACCGCGATGACGCGCGCAGTCTTGGGGCGGCTCGTCGCGAGTGCCTGGTGCATAGTTTCGGTTTGAACCCGGCGATGCGTCCGGAAGATTACGGGTTGCTTGATGGCTGGATCACCCGCGGTGAACAAAAGCTGATTGCCTGCGACACGCTCCGCCTTGTCGGCTTGCACAACGTGGCTAATGCGATGGCTGCAGTGGCTTTGTGCGAGGCCATCGGTGTTGCCGCTGAGCGCGTTTTGGGAGCGCTTGCCAGTTTCTCCGGGTTGGCGCATCGCGTCGAATTCGTTGCCGAGATCAACGGGGTCCGCTACTACGACGATTCCAAGGGAACCAATGTCGGTGCGACCCTGGCTGCGGTTCAGGGATTGGGGCGAAAGATGGCCATTATTCTGGGCGGCGAAGGAAAGGAGCAGGATTTCACCCCGCTTCGCAACGCGCTTGCCCAGTACGCTTGCGCCGTGGCGTTGATCGGGCGCGACGCGCATTTGATCGCCGCAGCGATCGACGGCTGTGGCGTTTCCCAGCAGCGTTGTGCCGATTTGACGGAAGCCGTGCGCTGGTGCGCGGCGCAGGCAAAAAGTGGCGAGGCTGTTCTGCTGTCGCCCGCTTGCGCGAGCTATGACATGTTCCGCAACTATCATCATCGGGCCGAGGCGTTTGTAGCGATCGTCCGCGCGTTGGAAAAGGAGGCGAGCGATGCTGCAGGCGCTTGATGCTCCGCGCCGGACGCCGGCCGAGATCGATATGGCACTGTTATGGAGCGGTGTCGTTCTGCTGATGATCGGAATGGTCATGGTGTATTCGTCTTCAATCGCCATTGCCGATGCCGGCCGGGCGACGGGGAATCAGCCGATGTTCTTTCTGATTCGCCATGCGGTTTTCCTGGCGATTGGCCTGGTGGCCGCTGGAATGGCTTTTCAGGTGCCGTTGGCAACCTGGCAGCAGGTTTCCCCCTGGCTTTTTGTTACTGGTTTTGTGCTTTTGGCCTTGGTTCTGGTTCCCGGCCTGGGGCGCGATGTCAACGGTGCGCGCCGCTGGTTGTCGCTCGGCGTGGTTAACCTGCAGCCGTCGGAACTGATGAAGCTGTTTGCCGTGCTTTATGCCGCTGACTACACCGTGCGCAAGATGCCGCACATGCATGATCTGAAAAAAGCGTTTTTGCCGATGGCCGCAGCGATGGTCGCGGTTGGCGTGTTTTTGCTCAAGGAGCCGGACTTTGGCGCCTTCGTGGTGATTATTTCCATCGCCATCGGCATTCTTTTCCTCGGCGGAATGCGGGCGCGTCTGTTTGCCATCCTGATTGTCGTGCTGGTGCTGGCCTTTGCCATCCTGATTATCGTTTCTCCCTATCGCCGTGATCGCATTTTCGGCTTCATGGATCCGTGGGCCGACGCTTACGGACGCGGTTATCAACTCTCGCATGCATTGATTGCCTTCGGGCGCGGGGAATTGTTCGGAGTCGGCCTCGGGGCCAGTGTGGAAAAGCTGTTTTATCTGCCCGAGGCGCATACCGATTTCCTGCTGGCCGTGATTGCCGAGGAGTTGGGCTTTGTCGGGGTGGTGTTGGTGATTGTGCTGTTCGGTTTGTTGGTGCAACGGGCGTTTGCCATCGGGCGTCAGGCTGTTGCTCTTGATCGTCTGTATCCGGCGCTGGTGGCGCAAGGCGTCGGCATCTGGATCGGCGTGCAGGGATTCATCAACATGGGCGTGAATATGGGGTTGCTGCCTACCAAAGGTTTGACCTTGCCGCTCATGAGTTATGGTGGTTCTGGCGTGTTGTCGAATTGCGTCGCTCTGGCCATCCT
>CAZZDF010000123.1:0-5723 GCA_964652915.1 uncultured Propionivibrio sp.
TACCTCGGCCCGTCTTTCAGCAACGAAGAGGTCATCGCCGCCTGCGCCAGGCACCCGGCCAAGCCTACGTGGCAAGTCATCGATGAGGTGCCACGGCGTATCGCCAACATTCTCAACGAAGGCAATCCGGTCGCCTGGTTCCAGGGGCGCATGGAATTCGGCCCGCGCGCACTCGGCGGCCGCTCCATTCTCGGTTGCCCGAGCATCAAGGGCGTCGCCGACCGCATCAATGAACAGATCAAATTCCGCGAACGCTGGCGCCCCTTCTGCCCGAGCATGATCGACACCGTCGGCCCCAAGATGCTCGGCAGCAACCATCCGGCACCTTATATGACCTTCACTTTCAAAGTATCCGAAGAGTGGAAGAGCCGCGTCCCGGAAGTTGTCCACGAAGACGGCACCTCACGCGCCCAGGTCCTCGAGCGTCGGCACAATCCACGCTATTACGACCTGATGGCCGAACTCGAAAAACTCACCGGCAATGGCGTTGTCCTCAACACCTCGCTCAACCGTCGCGGCGAAGCCATGATCTGCTCGCCAACCGATGCTCTGAACATGTTCTTCGGATCGGATCTGGAGTATCTGGTGATGGAGGATGTACTGGTCGTGAAAAACCGTAAACCGTCGGAATAAGGGCATGTCGGAACGCTGGATACTGCAGTTCTGCCACTGCCATTACGGACCATTCCTTGACGTAGCGCGGCAATACGCTGTGCTATTCAAGGAAACGCCGTACAAGGTCCTGACCGTGTACCTGACAGGCAAGCCAAGCGATGAAGCAAAGGCAGGATCAGCATCCGACGAAGTCATCTTTCTGAATTTCAACAGCAGGCAAGTTAGCGGCCTGAAGCTGGCTGCCATCAGCGCCTTAAGGAAGATTGCCCGCAGCCGGGACTTCGCGCTCGTCATCGCGCATCGTGCCAAGCCCAGCTACATCGCCTGTCTGGCAACCGGGCTACCTGTCATCAGCGTACATCATGCTTTCGGCGACTACCGACGTGCTTCCCGCCGCTGGTTCGCCAACGCATTCCGCAACCGTCTTTCGCTGCTCGCCGTATCGAACGCGGTGCGCGACGACATCCGGCGCTGCCTGCCAGATTGGCCGGCCGACAAGATAGAAACGCTGCACAACAGGCTCGACATATCTGCCGTACAGGCTGAACTCATCCCACGCGACGCGGCTCGCGTAGCACTTGGACTCCCGCGGGATGCGCTCGTCATCGGCAACGTCGGCCGCCTGCATCCGGACAAGGATCAGGCCACATTGCTAGCCGGCTTTGCCAAGGCGCTGCCGAACCTTCCGGAAGGGGTGCTACTGGCAATTGCTGGCAGCGGCCCACTGGAAAATGCACTGAAGGAACAGGCAACCCGTCTCGGCATCGTCAACCATGTGCGTTTCCTTGGTCAGGTTCCCAACGTCCGGAGACTGTTCTCCGCCTTCAACCTTTTTGCCCTCAGTTCTGATCACGAGCCCTTCGGCATGGTGCTGCTAGAAGCCATGGCCGCAGGCGTTCCGGTCATCGCCACCGATTGCGGCGGCGCGCCGGAGGTGGTTGGCGACGCATCGCACCTCTTCCCGCTAAAAAACGCTTCAGCTCTTGCCGAAAAGCTAACTGCTATTTTTTCCGTCACACAACCGGAAAGCACCGATTTAGCTCGTCTTGAACATGATTTCTCAGACGCTGCTGCACGCCGAAACTTCTTTGCGCTCCCAATCGTAAAAGGAACTCTCGGCCCATGAGTTCCGCCCCCTCCAACAACAAAAAGGCACGTATTGCGTTAGTTGCCTTTAATTCACTTGGCGATGGTCTGATCTATTTGATGATTGCAGAGAACCTGCGACT
Source organism: uncultured Propionivibrio sp. (assembly GCA_964652915.1). Classification (GTDB taxonomy): domain Bacteria; phylum Pseudomonadota; class Gammaproteobacteria; order Burkholderiales; family Rhodocyclaceae; genus Propionivibrio. The sequence continues at coordinate 1,845 of CAZZDF010000123.1, forward strand.
CAACGGATTCGAAATCACCTATTTCGGAAACATCGGTTACCAGTTACGCGACTGGTTACCACAGTTCGAAATTCGCCCCTATCCGGCACACGATGAGTGGGACGTTGCCCTCGCAGAATTCGACCTGGTAATCATGAGCCCGCCGCAATTCCTGCGCGACAAAATGGACCCCGCCACGACCGATGCCATGCGGCGCAAATGGCTCCTCATCTGCCAAAAAGCACCGGAAGACTGGCGCTTCAACCTGACAGAGAACAAACGGTCGACGCTTCCGACAGAAACCTTTTCCGCTTTACAAGGGCTGCTCGATTGCGGAGGCTCAATACGTGACCGCGATTACAGTAGCGAAAGCGTCGTCGACATTACGCTCGAATACCTCGCCAAACGGATGGGACTCAACCAACTATCCCGTACGGTGGCGATTACACCGCCCAAAGAACTGGAGCTTCGTAGAAATCGCCAACGTATTGTCGTCAGCCCAGACTCCGCCTGGCCGAAAAAAAAGGACTGGCCTCCACGAGCCTTCCTGAAGCTTTGCCGGACGCTGGAAAGACAAGGTGATTCCCCAAAAATAGTCGTTGCCCCGGTCAATCACGACAAGTGGCGAAAACTTCCTGGCAACACCTTCGAAACGCCCATATTTCACGATATCGGAGAGCTGGCTGCGTACATCTACGAATCCGGTGCCGTCATCGCCAACGACTCCGGAAACGGTCATCTCGCCTCATTTCTTGGCATACCAACGGTTACCATCTACCGCAAAAGAAACCCGCAATTCCATTGGCGCCCAGACTGGGGCCCGGCAAAAGTAGTCTGCCCACGCATCGTGCTGCCCGGATTTAGCGGCGACATCTGGAAGCCATTCGTGGGAGTCGGAGACGTAATAGCAGCCCGGAACTCGCTACCATGAGCAAAATTCAAAAAATCCTGGTTCTCGACGGGATTGGTGGCGTACCACTGGGCCGCGAAATCTGCGACACCTTTAGCGAATTGGGCATATCCGCCACCCATTTTGATTGCCTTCAGGCACCTTGCCGCAAGCTCTACGGCACCCGTGCCGCTTGTGCAAAACTGATCAATCGTGGAACAGAAAGAGACCGCTTCTATTTTCTACCTAAGTTGGCAGAGCGCGATTTGTGCCAGTTGGTTACACGTGAGCAACCGAGTCATATTCTGGTTATCGGCTTCATCTACAAGTTTTTCGACCCGGCACTGCTACGGCGCTTGGCCAACGAAGCAGGTGCCGGCCTCTTCCTCTACGACACCGATACCTGCAACCTGTACGGCCGTCGTCGCGAGTTTATCTTTTTCATCGAAAACGAGTTGCCAATCTACGATCGGATACTATCCTGCTCTGCAGTGACGACTCGTTTCTTCCAGGATACGCGCGGACTCGAAGCCACCTTCGTTCCCTTTGGCGCAAAACCAATCGTTCGTGACACCTCAGATCAACCCATCGACGTTCTTTTTGTCGGCAGTTGCGATCTACGCCGTATTTTTTTGCTTGAACACATACGTGATAACGTTTCCGTAAGAGGAAACCGTTGGCAAAGAAACATGCCGCTCATCTCAGCGCCGCTTCGCGCCCGCATCGACGACCGCCCGATTTGGGGGAAAGATTTGCACAGATTGCTAGGTCAATCGAAAATTGTGCTCAATATCACGCGTACTGATTTCTTCGGGGCTGAAACAGGCATCAACCTTCGTGTGTTCGAAGCGCTTGCAGCCGGCTGTTTCCTCCTCACAGATCATTGCGACGAAATTGCCGAACTGTTTAAGGTGGGAGAGGAAATTGAAACATTCCGTTCTGCACAAGAACTAAAAGACAAAGTTGAGCACTATCTGACGCATCCGGAACAAAGACTAAGCATCGCTAGCAACGGCGCTACCGCTTTTAAGAAACGTCACAGCTGGTCTGCTCGCCTTCGAAACGAGATGTTGCCCTTATTAGCACAATAGCGATGTACAAAAATATCCTGTCATTTTTCCGGCGAAGCCCTGTTGCAGTTACCTTTTCCGCAAGTCTGCTACTGTCGCTAATCGCTCGATTCAGCACAGTGATCAATCGCGACGGCATGCTTTATGTCAACGCAGCGGAAGCCTATCTTGACGGCGGATTCAATGCTGCCAAAGCTCTCTTCGCGTGGCCATTTCTACCAATTGCCATGGCCTATGTATCACGGATAACCGGCCTGACAATTGAAGATGCGGGCTACCTAATCAACGCGATGTTCATGGCGAGTACCTGTGCCTTGATGGTTGCTTGCGTGCAGCGCAAGATGCCAGAACTATCCTGGATATCGTGCCTGACAGTCATCGCGCTGCCCGGCCTCAATGAGTATCGCAATGAACTACTCCGTGAATTCGGGTGCTGGTTCTTCATCATGCTCACAATGTGGCTTTCCCTGAAATGGGATGAAAGACCGAATTGGCATGAAGCCATGCTCATCCAGACAACGCTTCTTCTCGCCGCGCTCTTCAGGCCGGAAGCACTGACTCTATACGCAGCCCTGATCGGCTGGCAGCTCTTTGCAAGCGAAGAGCGCAAGCTGCGACTAACGATGATCGGCACGCTACCGACAATAGGAGGTATAACTCTGGTAGCTCTGTATATGTCAGGACAACTTGGCGCGGGTCGCCTGACTGACGAGTTCAGTCGACTTAGCATCGCGCGCTTCAATGACAAAGCTGACATTCTTGCCACTGCATTAATCAGCTATGCCCATAACAATGCTCCAGCCATTCTCTTCTTTGGCTCACTGGCACTAATTCCGATCAAGCTGGTTTACAAGTTCGGCGTTTTCCTGATTCCTCTCTATTTCTTTGCCGCCGCAAAAAAACCACGCCAAGAAAACACCTTTACCCGTCTGCTCTGGTGGTTGATCGCCATTCAATTCCTCGTTCTGGCCATCTTTGTCACTGACCTGCAATTTCTGGCAGGGCGCTATGTCGGTCTGATTCTGCTATTTTCGACACCTTTTGCCGCATCAGGCCTCCAGAGAATATTCTCCCGCTGGCCGGCAGTGAAAAAGCCAACATTTGCCCTGCTCATCGTTATCGCTCTCGCCAATGTCGTATCTACAGGCTCAACAAAAACGTATTTTGTTGACGCAGGAAGATGGCTTTCAAGCCACGCGACAGAAACCCCACGGGTCTACATTGATAGCGGACGAACGGCTTACCACGCCGGCTGGAAAAACGTTCACCTGGAAGAACGCAACAACAGGGCTGCCATTGAAAAAGCTGTAACCGAAAAGCAATCCGACCTATTCGTACTGGAAATATCGCGTAAGGACGCCCCCGTTGACGACTGGCTAAAAAAACTCGGACTAACCGAGATTCGTCGCTTCAAGTTGAACGACAAGGACGCCGTGATTATCCTGACCCCTAACCAACAAGAACAATGACAAATCCATTAGCAGACGCAGAAGCACACCAGACCATTCCAGTAGTCGTAATCAATCTGGACAGGGATAGTGATCGCCTCGCATGGCACAGCAAAAACTGCCTTCGGATCGGCCTGAACTTTGAACGCATTGCGGCAGTAGATGCCAAGGACGAATCAATGCTCACCGAAATTGAAGAATTGCGCAGTCCAAGTTTTCGACTCTCTTATGCAGAAGCCGCCTGCATCCTGAGCCATCGCAAAGCATGGCAACACCTTCTGGACACACAGCACTCACACCTAGCTGTTTTCGAAGACGACCTCCACCTGTCAAGCGACCTGCCGCTATTGCTACGCAATGAATTGATCCCGGAAAACGCTGATCTGATCAAACTGGAGGTTCCTTCAGGAAAAGTCTCGTTTGCACGACAACCTACTGCTAGGGAAACGCTGATTAAGTAGCAAAAGCGGTGAACGATTTCATTGTCATATGG
>CAZZDF010000124.1:0-5703 GCA_964652915.1 uncultured Propionivibrio sp.
GCCCCGCATTCGGTGCAGGAATAAACCGTTTTTATCTTGGCCACGTTAATGACTCAGACTTCGGCCACTGGCACGCGGCGGGCCAGCGCGCAAAACAGCTCGTAACAGATCGTTCCCGCCGAGGCGGCCACTTCATCGGCCGGAAGCCCTTCCCCCCACACCACGACTTCGCTATCGACGCCGGCTTCCGGCAGATCGGTCAGGTCGCAGGCGAGCATGTCCATCGACACGCGCCCCAGGGTTTGTGTGCGCTTGCCGGCCACCAGAATCGGCGTGCCGCCCGGCGCATGGCGCGGATAACCGTCAGCGTAGCCGCAGGCGACGATGCCCACGCGTGTCGGGCGTTCGGCGGTAAAAGTGCCACCATAGCCAACGCGTTCGCCAACGCCGATCTCCTGCACGGCCAGAATCCGGCTCGATAGAGTCATTACCGGCTTGAGATCGAAGCTGGCCGCCGTCGCATCGGCAAACGGGCTGCCGCCATACAGCATGATGCCCGGCCGAATCCAGTCGTGCGCCGTCTGCGGATGACGCAAAATCGCGCCCGAGTTGGCCATCGACACTGGACAAGTCCAGCCTTCGCACATCCGGGCGAAACGTTCCAGTTGCCAATCGACGCCCCGACCGCCATCGGCCTCGGCAAAATGCGTCATCAGCGTGATCTGTCCCAGCGCCGTCGATAAGGCCAGTTCGTGCTTCAGCGCCGGCAGTTGATCCGGCGTGAAGCCGAGGCGGTTCATGCCGGTATTGAATTTGAGATAGACCGGCAGGCGCACCGGCAACCTTGCCTCACGAATCATCTGCAATTGCTCGACGCGGTGAATACACGGAATCAGACCGTATTCGGCACAGACATCGAGGTCATCGCGCTCAAAAAAGCCTTCAAGCAAGAGAATCGGCTGACGCAGACCGGCGTCGCGCAAAGCCACGGCCGCATCAAGCTCTAGCAGGGCAAAACCGTCAGCGATATCCTCCAGCGCCCTGGCCGCACGCATCAAGCCGTGTCCGTAGGCATCAGCCTTGACTACCGCCCACGCCTTGGGCGAATTTCCTTGATTGGCCACGCGCTCCTTGGCGACCAGATAGTTGTGGCGCAACGCGGCTAAGTCGATACGCACCTGAATGGGACGAGGCATGAGACGAACAATTCCTGTACAAGTTAATAACCGGATCGAGAGTATCGACTGCATTTTGCTTCAGCACAAGACAAGCGGCCGTCCACCGATCAATCATTTTTCTGCGCAAAGTGCCGCGACCACTTTTTCAAGGCTTTCATGGTATAACACCACCTCCTGACAAAAGTGGTGGCGACTTTCTCGATGCCTTTCGGCTTTTACATCATCATGGCAACGCAGTTTTTTTCTGCGCTTGCCGACAATATCCTGCTCATCGTAGCCATCGCTGCCCTGCGTGAGATGGATGCCCCCAGCGCCTATGAGCCGCTGTTGAAAACGTTTTTCACCGTTTCCTACGTCGCCCTGGCCGCCTTTGTCGGGGCTTTTGCCGACTCGATGCCCAAGTGGCGGGTCATGTTCATCAGCAACACGATCAAGATCGTCGGCTGCGCGATGATGTTCATGGATGTCCATCCGCTGATCGCCTACGCGGTGGTCGGCCTTGGCGCCGCCGCTTACTCGCCAGCAAAGTACGGCATTCTCACCGAGTACCTGCCACATCGCCTGCTGGTCGTCGCCAACGGCTGGATCGAAGGGCTTACGGTGCTGGCCATCATCCTCGGCGTGGTGGTCGGCGGCACGCTGATCCAGCCGGGAATTGCCGGCAACCTCCTAGCCTTCGATTTTCCGCTGATCAACACCGGAATCGATACCGTCAGCGAAATGGCGCTGTGTTTCGTTGCCATGTTCTACATCATGGCCTCGGTATTCAACCTCTATATTCCTGATACCGGCGTCGACCATCGCTCGCTGCACATGAACCCGATCTATCTGGTTCGCGAATTCAGCCACTGCCTGATACTGCTCTGGCGCGACCGGCTCGGTCAGGTTTCACTGGCCGTCACCACCCTCTTCTGGGGCGCTGGCGCCACCCTGCAGTTTATTGTCATCCGTTGGGCCGAAGCGGCGCTGCATCTGGACCTTTCCAAGTCGAGCATGCTGCAAGGCGTGGTGGCCGTTGGCGTTGCGGTCGGCGCCGTTGGCGCGGCGCGGATGATTACACTGCGCAAATCGGTCAAGGTTATTCCCCTCGGTATTGCCATGGGCTTGATCGTCATTGTCATGAACTTTGTTCACAACATGTGGGCTGCAGTTCCTCTACTGGTCATCGTTGGTGCGCTCTCCGGCTTCTTCGTCGTCCCGATGAACGCCCTGCTGCAACATCGCGGACATATCCTGATGGGAGCCGGGCACTCGATCGCCGTGCAGAATTTCAACGAGAACCTGTCGATCCTGATCATGACCGGAATTTACTACCTGATGATCATGGCCGATCTGTCGATCTACTGGGTCATTACCCTGTTCGGACTCTTTGTCAGCGGCAACATGCTGCTCATCAAACGTCGCCACGAGGCCAATCAGCGCCAATACAACGACGTAGCCCACCTCGACGACAGCAAACACTAAGCGGCAGGAGAGAACTCCGCTACTTGGCTTCCCCAGAGTTACGCATTACCCGACGCGCCAGACACAGGTCTTCCCAGGCTTTGGCCTTATCCGGCAAAGTTCTGAGTAGATAAGCCGGGTGATAGGTGACAACCACCGGAATTTCCCGTTCGCCATCGCGATACGTCGCCACCTTACCGCGCAGGCTGCCGAGCGAAGACTCATTGCCCAGCAGGCTGTTCGCGGCAACCTTGCCGAGCAAGACCATCAGTTTGGGCTGCAGCATGGCAATCTGCCGCTTGAGATACGGGAGACACGCGGCAATCTCCGCATCTTTGGGCGTGCGGTTGCCCGGTGGGCGACATTTGACGACGTTAGTGATATAGACCTTATCGTCACGTTTCAGGTCAATCGCCGAAAGCATGGCATCGAGCAGGCGCCCAGCCGGGCCGACAAAAGGCTCTCCGCGTTCGTCTTCCTCTGCTCCTGGCCCTTCGCCGATAAACAACCAGTCGGCGTGTTCATCGCCGACTCCGGGGACAACCAACTGGCGCTCCTGGCACAGCTCGCAAGCACGGCACTCGGCAATGCTCTGCCGCAACTCGCCCCAATCGGAAGACTCCAGCGAATTGTCCAAGCGCTCGACCTGAATACCGGACTCGAAAAACTCTGGCGCTTCGGTTACATTGCTTTGGCTTATCACTGGGTCAAGCACGGCAGGCGCCTCCACAGGCGGCGCGGAAACTACCGCCTTGTTGGCCTCACGCCCCACGGAAGGCTGGTCGCGCAGTTTCCATTGGGGTGCGATCCCCATTTCAGAGAGCAATTGCTCACGGCTCAAGTTCATGCCTTGGTCTCGCTCAAGGCATGAGTTAACACCAGGGCATCCTCACGCCCCCCTGTCGCCGGGTAATACCCACGCCGGACACCGATTTGCTGAAAACCGAAATGGCGATACAAGGCCAGAGCCTTTTCGTTGGACGGGCGAACTTCAAGAAGCAAAGTGCTGGCGCCCAATTCGCGCCCCAATTTCATCACATGACGCAACAAACGCGCACCGAAACCCTGGCCTTGCCACTTCTCGGCGACGGAAATATTCAACAGATGCGCATCATCCACCGCCAGCATCAGCACGCAATAGCCAATCAACTCACCGGCCACACGACATACCCAGCAGCTGTAACCGCTGCTCATCGAGTCGGCAAAATTGCCTCGACCCCACGGAAAAGCGCACAACCGATACTCGATCGCCAGCACTTCATCAAGGTCGCGTTCATGCATCGGCATCAGCTCAACCTGCGGCAGCAACACGGCACTCATCAGGCCTTGCCCCCTAGCGCCAAGCGCTCGGCGACGGTTTGCGCCACCTTGTTACGCACATAAAGCGGCATTGCATCGGCCGGATCGATCTGCTCGCCGCGCGCTAAACGCGGCGCGGCCAAACGCACCACTGCTTCCGCATTGGGCATGATCTCAGGCTGCCAAGCAGTAACGAATGGCGCGAGCCGCTCGCGCAGCGCTGGATACGCCGCCAGCCCGTTCCCGCAAGCCAGCCAGCCGCCAGAAACCGGCAGGGGCACGGCCTCCGGCGCATAAACGCCGATTTCGCCCTGCAATACACCCTGCTCATAATAACCGCAATACACCTCGCTCATCCGCGCATCCAGCGCCACGATCACCCGTTCACCACCGCTGGCCAAAGCCATCGCCTCCAGCGTGCCAATACCCAGCATGGGTAAATCACGGGCAACCGCCAGTCCTTGCGCGACACCGCAAGCCACACGCAGCCCGGTAAACGAGCCCGGCCCGATACCGAAAGCCACTCCGTCGATATCCGCAAACCCCAGGCCGGCATCGCGCAAAGTCGCATCGAGAAGCGGCAGCAAGGTTTCAGAGTTGGAAAGGCCATCGGGGCAACTGGCTGCAGAAACCGCCCCATCACGCCAAAGTGCAATTGAGCCTGGATCGGTCGCTGTTTCGAGAGCAATAATGTTCATGGCGCGTATTTTACCCATTTCCATTTCCAAACCATCCGTGACTTTGTCGACTTCGCCTTGCCGTGCTATTTGCACTGCCCCGCAGGGATTCCCTTCGGTCATCCGCGGCTCGTCTTCGCGCCACAAATAGTCTGAAAATGGAATATTTTGTTCGCCCCCGTCTTTCGCATCGCCGGAAAATAGGAATCGCAGACATAAAAAAACCGAGCCGGATTGTGCTCGGTTTTTCATCAAGGCAGCTTATCAATCGCCACTGCTCGCAACAGGGGGCGTACCGCCACCGCCGCTGTTGCCACTATTGGTGCCGCCATTGCCGCCACCATTACCGCCGCCACTGGGATTTCCGCCGCCACCGCCGGCAGAATCAGCCGGGCGTTTTGGCCGCCGATGTTGCCTTTGCTTGGGAGGACGATCCGCCCGCGCTTCCTGCGGACGCGAGTCAGGCGAGCGGCCTTCGGGGCGAGGACCGTTATTGTTTCTCGGCCCCTGATTCCGATCAGGACGACGCCCCTGCCCGCCGGAACGTTGGCGCTTTTCCTGGGGATTATCGGATTGCCGATCCGACGCCGACAAACGGTTACCCGGCGCCGTACGGATTTCGAGTTCGTTCAACTCGTCCCACTGCTCATCGGTGCGATCCCGTTCTGGGATGGCATTCAGCTCGCGGATACGGCGACGCAGATCATTAGGCTGAGGATCATTCATGGCGCTATTATGAACCACTCCACCCGAATCATTCAATACCAGAAAAAAGCCGGGAAAATACCGCTGCGCAAAACGCCCCCTCATCTTTAACGCAAAGCAGTACAACGAACCGGACAGCCCGTTCGGCTCTATAATTCACAACTTTTTTGAGTCCAACCCATGTGGTTCAAGAATCTCCAAGTTTACCGCCTGCCCAAACGCTGGGCTGAAAGCCCGGACGCCCTTGAAGGGCAACTTGCGTCCAATACGCTCCAACCCTGTAGCGCATGCGAACTACAAAGCATCGGTTGGGTCACCCCGCGCGAAGGCGGCCCTTTTGTTCATTCGGTCAACCGGCAATGGTTGCTAGCGCTTGGCGCCGAACAAAAGCTGCTCCCCACCTCGGTCGTCAAGCAGTTTGCCAACGACAAGGCCAAGCAGATCGAGGAAAACGAAGGGCG
>CAZZDF010000125.1:0-5650 GCA_964652915.1 uncultured Propionivibrio sp.
TGTCGATGTTGCGGGCCACGGCCTTCCAGGCGATATGGCGCGGTGAGTCGTTGGGTTGGCGTTGGCGCAGGCCGGTGAAGTCTTCCTGACCGTGTTCGCCTTGTCGTTGCCCGGTGTCGGCCACTGCTGAAGCGTGCGGTAGCGGCGTTTCGATCGGTTTCGGGTAAACCAGGCAGGAGAGCGGCGGGTGCGGGTAGCTCCAAGCGTAGAATAGACCAAGCGGATAGCGCGTCGATAGGGTGATGCGGCCGGGGGCGAGCAGGCCGCGCCTGGTTGTCGGGCAGGGAATGGCCACGGTGGCACTGGCGTTGGCCGGGATGTTGGTGTTGACCGTTTCGTTGTTGCCAAAGGCTAGGTCCAGCGCGCGGCGTGGCTGTTGGCGGATGTTTTCCAGATGTACGGTGAAGCGTGCCGTTTCGCCGGCAAAAACCGGCTCGGCGCGCCCCGGCGTGAGGCGCAGAGCCACCAGATTGCGGAAGGTATGCACCATGGCTACCAGCCCAAGCCCGCCGAGCAGGAAAACCAGCGCATGGCCGAGGCTGAGGTTGTAGTTGATGGCGCCGATCAGCATCAGGCTAAGGACGACGGCGAACAATAAGCCGGTTTTGCTCGGAATGATGAAGATCCGGCGCTGGGTGAGGACAATCGGCAGCTGCTCGTCGCGGCCAAAACGGAACAGCCATTGCCGGAGGTTTGAGGCGAGGGACATCAGCTGACCGGGACGGTGCGTATCAGGTTGGCGATGTCTTCGGCGCTGGCGTGGCTGGTGCCATTGATCCGGCGCAGGCGGTGGCAGGCGACGCTGGGCAATACCGCCTGGATGTCTTCCGGCAGTACCATTATGCGGCCGTCAAGGAATGCCCAGGCGCGGGCAACCGCGAGCAGGCCCAGCGCAGCGCGCGGGCTCAGGCCATGAATGAAGAGCGGGCTTTGGCGCGTTGCTTCGATCAGCGATTGTACGTAGTCGAGCAGGGCCGGCGAGACATGAATGCCGGTGACCTTCTTTTGCAGCATGGCCAGTTGTTCCGGCGTGAAACGCGCAGCCAGTTCGGGCAGTTGATCGTGGCGCCCGCCGCTTTCCAGCAAGGCACGCTCGGCCTTCTGGTCCGGATAGCCCAGTTCGATGCGCAGCAGGAAGCGGTCGAGCTGCGATTCGGGCAGCGGGAAGGTGCCGATCTGGCTGGAAGGGTTTTGCGTGGCGATGACAAAGAACGGTTCAGGCAAGCGGCGGGTTTCGCCTTCGGTGGTGACCTGGCGTTCCTCCATGGCTTCGAGCAGCGCGCTTTGCGTCTTGGGCGTGGCGCGGTTGATTTCATCGGCGAGCAGGACCTGCGTAAAGATGGCGCCGGGGAGGAAACGGAAAGCGCTTTTTTCACGGTCAAAAATGGAGATGCCGATGACGTCGGCAGGGAGCATGTCGCTGGTGAACTGAATGCGCGAGAACTGCAGGCCAAGGAGACGCGCCAGCGTGTGCGCCAATGTGGTCTTGCCGACGCCCGGCAGGTCTTCAATCAGCAAATGGCCGTGTGCCAGCAGGCAGGCCAGAGCCAGCCGGACTTGCTTGTCCTTGCCAAGAATGATTTCGTTGGCCGCGGCAATGACTTCGGCAATGGTCGATGGTTTGTCAGGTGTTTGCATGGTTGTCGTCCGGCCGTTGTTGGGCTGATAATGAGACGCGCGCAGGTTCTATCGGTTCCCTGGTTCGGGAGTAAGCAAGTGACGAGTACTGCATTCATTACCCATCGCGACTGTAGTCTACATGACATGGGCGCTTATCACCCGGAATGTCCGGAGCGTCTGGCGGCGATTGGTGATCACATGATTGCCCAAGGGCTGGATCATTTCTTTGCTTTCCATGAGGCGCCACGGGCAACATTCGCCCAGTTGATGCGCGTGCATACGGTAGCGCATCTGGAGTACTTGAAGAGTCTTTCGCCGGAGCATGGGATTGTGCATATTGATCCGGATACGGCGATGAATCCGTATACCTGGCAAGCAGCTTTGCGCGCCGCAGGTGCCGGCGTCAAGGCAGTCGATTTGATTATGGCCGGCGAAGCGCGGAATGCCTTTTGCTGCGTTCGTCCGCCGGGGCATCATGCTGAACCGCAGTTGGCGATGGGGTTCAGTTTTCTTAACAACATCGCTGTTGCCGCAATGCATGCCCTGAAAGAGTACGGTTTGCGGCGGATAGCGATCGTTGATTTCGATGTGCATCACGGCAATGGTACTGAGGCGATTTTCAATAACGACCCGAGCGTGCTGATGGTGAGCATGTTCCAGCATCCGTTTTATCCCTACAGTGGTACCGAAAACCCCGCACCGAACATGCTAAACGTGCCTATGCCTGCCGGGACGAGTGGCGAGGAGTTTCGCCAAATGGTGAGCGAGAAGTGGTTGCCGAGGCTGCGTAAATTCAAACCGGAGATGCTGTTCATTTCCGCCGGTTTCGACGCGCACTATGAGGATGACCTGGGCGGCATGAAACTGCTCGAGCAGGATTATCGGTGGGTCACCGAACAGCTCAAGCAGGTGGCCGAAAAAACGGCGCAGGGGCGAATCGTCTCGATGCTCGAAGGCGGTTACGTGCTTTCGGCGCTGGCGCGTAGCGTGGTGGCGCATATTCGCGTGCTGGCGGGGATTTAGGTCCTTTTGCTCTGGCGGTTTTGTCAGCCGATTTTTCCGTGTTGCGTTATACGTGGCTCGACCGAGCCCCTTCGGTTAGAATTACATCCTTCATTTTTTGGTGCATAGATTATGAAAGCAATTACCGGGTCCATTGTTGCCATTGTTACTCCGATGTTTGAAGACGGAAGCCTTGATCTGGATGGGCTGCGCAAGCTGGTCGACTATCATGTGCAGGAAGGTACCGATGCCATGGTCGTGGTCGGAACCACCGGCGAATCGCCGACCGTCGATGTCGAAGAGCATCATCAATTGATCAAGGTGGTGGTCGATCAGGCGGCCGGGCGGATTCCGGTGATTGCCGGTACCGGCGCCAATTCGACGTCCGAGGCCATCGAGCACACGCTTTTCGCCAAGCAGGCCGGAGCGGACGCGGCTTTGTCGGTCGTGCCTTACTACAACAAACCGACACAAGAAGGCATCTATCGTCACTTCAAGGCGATCGCCGAAGCCGTTGATATGCCGGTCATTCTGTATAACGTGCCGGGCCGCACGGTGGCCGATATGAGCAACGATACGGCGCTGCGTCTGGCGCAGATTCCAAATGTCATCGGTATCAAGGATGCTACCGGTAGTACCGACCGCGGTAGCGAACTGATTGCGCGGGCGCCAAAAGGATTTTCGGTGTACAGCGGTGATGATTCCAGTGCTTGTGCGCTGTTGTTGCTGGGAGCGCAGGGCAATATTTCCGTCGTGGCTAACGTAGCTCCGCGCTTGATGCACGAAATGTGTGAGGCGGCGTTGAAGGGGGATTTGCCCAAGGCGCGTGAGTTGAATTTCAAATTGCTGGCTTTGCACCGTCAGCTGTTCTGTGAAGCGAATCCGATTCCCGTCAAGTGGGCATGTCAGCAGCTTGGTTTGATCAAGGAAGGCATCCGTTTGCCATTAACCACCTTGTCTGCCGAATGTCATGAGCGTGTGCGTCAGGCCATGCGCCAGGCCGGCTTGTCTGTCTAGTACCAGGTATTCAGGAAGATCCGATGAAATTTGCTGTCCTGCGTTTGACGCTTTGTTCGCTGTTGATCACGCTTGCCGCGTGTAGCAGTTTTGATATTGATTCCAAGAAGATTGATTACAAATCTTCCACGGCCAAGGTGCCAACGCTTGAAATTCCGCCAGATCTGACTTCGCCGACCCGCGACGATCGATTTGCCGTGCCGGATGTGGCAAGTAAGGGGACCGCAACATTTTCTGCTTATTCGGGCGAGCGTTCGCCGCAAGCCCGTGCGCAGCAGAGCGATGTGCTGCCACAGGTTGATAAGGCGCGTATTGAGCGTTCGGGCAATCAGCGTTGGTTGGTGGTCAACGGCAAGCCCGATCAGCTTTGGGATCAAGTCAAGGATTTCTGGCAGGAAACAGGGTTTGTGATCAAGATCGATATGCCCGATGTCGGTGTGATGGAGACCGATTGGGCAGAGAATCGTGCCAAGATCGGTGACGAAGGTCTGCGCAAGTTGCTCGGAGGTATTCTGGATTCGCTCTATTCGACCAGCGAGCGGGATAAATTCCGTACGCGTTTCGAGCAGGGCGTTGAACCAGGTACGGTCGATATCTTCATTAGCCATCGTGGAATGTACGAAACGTACGTCAATCGTAATGAGCAGACGATGTGGCAGCCGCGCGAACCCGATCCTGAACTCGAAGCCGAGATGTTGCGTCGTTTGATGGTTCGCCTCGGGAGCGATCAGAAGCGCGCCGAGTCCGAGATGTCGGCAGCTAAACAAAGGCCGGTTGATCGGGCAAAACTGTCGCGTAGCGCCGACGGTGCCGGAACGCTGGAAGTTCAGGAGTCCTTTGACCGTGCTTGGCGTCGCGTCGGTCTGGCGCTGGATCGGGTCGGTTTTACTGTTGAAGATCGGGATCGTTCCAAGGGGCTGTATTTCGTCCGCTATGTCGATCCGGAAACCGATGCGGCGAAGAAGGACGATGGATTCCTTTCCAAACTGGCTTTTTGGAAAGGCGCTGCGCCCAATCCACAGATCAAATACCGCATTTATTTGAAGAATACCGGCGCCGTGACGACTGTTCAGGTGTTGTCGTCTGAAGGTGGGGTTGATCAGTCCGAGACTTCGAAGAAAATTCTCACTCTGCTTTACGAACAGTTGAAGTGATGCGTTTTGCTTCGCTAGGCAGCGGCAGCCGGGGAAATTCCCTGGTTGTCGAGTCGGGCGAGACCAAGCTGTTGCTCGATTGCGGTTTTTCTACCCGTTCGACACTTGAAAGATTGGCGCGTCTGGCAATCTCGCCCGAAGAAATTGCCGGGATTTTGGTGACACATGAGCATAGTGATCATGTGGCCGGTGTCTTCAGATTTGCCAACCGTTTTCGGGTTCCGGTCTATCTTACCCAAGGAACGTTTTCTGCTATTCGGCAGGCTGATCTGCCATTGCCGGTTTGTCATTTTGTCGATGGCCGGACGAGCTTTGCGATAGCGGATTTCGAGATTACGCCATTTGCCGTTCCTCACGATGCGCGTGAAGCAGTTCAGTACGTGTTTTCGACCGGAAGCCGGCGTCTTGGTGTGCTAACCGATTGCGGCAAGATTACGCCCCATATTGTTGATGTGCTTGGCGTTTGTGACGCCTTGGTTGTGGAATGTAATCACGATCAGGATATGTTGTCGGCATCATCCTATCCGGCTGCTTTGAAACGTCGAATTTCAGGCGGCTATGGGCATTTGGCTAACGATCAGGCGGCTAATCTGCTACGTTCGATCGAGACGGGGAAGTTGCAGCATATCGTTGCTGCTCATTTGAGTGAGCAAAATAATCGCCCGGAATTGGCTGTCGATGCGTTGTCGATAGCGCTTAACTGCACAGAAGACTGGATTGGGGTTGCCTGCCAGAAAGATGGTTTTGCTTGGCGGCAGGTGTTGTAGGTAAAACGTAGAGCAAAAAAACCGGCTTGCGCCGGTCTCAGGCTGCTGACAAAGCCTCCAAGAGATTGGGGGCTTTGTTGTATCTTGGGC
>CAZZDF010000126.1:0-5612 GCA_964652915.1 uncultured Propionivibrio sp.
CTGAAGGTCGACACCGGGTTTTCGGAGACCAGCTTGACCGGGTTTTCGGTGATCTGGCTATAGCGCTCGGTCGATTGCACCGGGGGCATTATCATCATTTGGCCGGGCATCCGGGCGGCGGATACCGGTGCTGCCGCCAGGATGTGCGGAGCGGCTTTGCTTTCACGCGGGGCGGCAACCAGGCCTTCCCTCTTTTCATTCTGCGCGGTCGGTGTTGAGCAGGCCGCGATCAGCAGCGTGGCAAAGCAGAACAGGGGCGTGCGACACCGGGTAATGGAGATCATGGCTTGGCTCCGAGGGTGGGTTGTGCGTTGAATACTTGACGAAAGCATAGCAGAAAATATTTGGGTTTCCGGCACTAGCTGTGGCTTGTGAATCCAGTGCTGTTTAATCGCGCTTTCTGGCTTTGTCCACCTTTTGGTTGGATTCCGGTTAACTGAAGGATGAGGCGATGGTGAATCAATGCGAGACGTACTTTAGCTTTTCATCGATGTAACCTCTGGCTTCTTTCGGTCTTGGATCGTTACTTTCCCATCTATTAAACTGACTTAGGCCAATTGGAGAGAACCCTGGGAACCGCGTATTGACTTCCTTATGCTTATTCCCGATCTTTCTCCAAAAAATGGCGTTTCGCGTTAGGTAGTTGATGCTATAACCCAAGCTATCATCGTTACCATTAGGGGGCGAATAGGTAACGATGCCTTCACCGATTAGCACGAGCTTCCCTTTGGTATCCTTAAATTGGTAGTTTCCGTTTGAAGCTTCGTTTCCACACAGGGTTCCACACTCAAAATTGAGGAATACGGAACTCTTCTCAATGGACAGGTTCCAGCTGATGCGGTCGCTTTTGGACCATAACAACGATGCAGCCTCAAGTTGGTAACCAGCGTTTTGGTCGCCGTAAAAGACGGCTAGTGCCTCGCTTGAGTTTCTTCCAGGGGCAGGCACTGAAACCAGTACAACAATGTCCGTTATTTCATCTGAATTAATTAGTCCTGTTTCCCATTCAAATTCACTCGCGCCCGGATATACCTGTTTAAGTTTCTTTATCACTGCCGACGGCAGGGGATCCTTTGCATATGCACTTTGGTAAAGTGGTAAGAAAGCGAACAGGGCTAAAAAGTTGGCTAATGAATAGAGTCGCTGCATGCGGATCGCCTAACGAAACTGAAGAAAAGTGCATTTACATTTGCATCGTGCCGTGATCCGAATGGAATATCAATAACTGATCGACCGCATTGCGACTTGCGTGCAGATTTCTAGCTGATGCCTCAATCGAAAGATCAGCCCGCCTGTTGCTGCATCAAACTCACCACGCTGCCAATCACTACCAGAGCCGGTGGCCGGACCTTGCGGCTGCGCGCGGTTTGGGTGAGGGTGGCTAGCGTACACGGGTGAATCCGCTGGTTCGGCCAAGTGGCGCGGTAGATCAGGGCGGCGGGGGTTTCGCCGGAGAGTCCGGCGGCTTGCAGCTCGGTTGAGATGGTGTCGAGGCCGGTGATGCCCATGTAGATGACGATTGTCTGATTCGGTTGGGCGAGGGCTTGCCAGTTGAGGTCGACGGTATGGTCCTTGAGGTGGCCGGTGACGAAGACGCAGCTTTGCGCGTGTTCGCGATGGGTGAGCGGGAAGCCAAAGCTGGCGGCGGCGCCGAGGGCGGCAGTGACGCCGGGAACAATTTCAACGGGTACGCCGGCGGCGGAGAGGACGTCCATTTCTTCGCCGCCCCGCCCGAAAACGAAGGGATCGCCGCCTTTAAGCCGAACGACGAACTTGCCTGCGAGAGCCTTCTCGACCAGCAACTGGCAGATGTCGTCCTGCGCCATGGTGTGATTGCCGGCCATCTTGCCGACGAAAATGCGTTCGGCCGTTGGCGAGATGAGTTCGAGAATCCCGTCGCTGACGAGATTGTCGTAGATGACGACTTCGGCTTTTTGCAGCAGGCGCGCACCTTTGAGCGTGATCAGTTCGGCGTCGCCGGGCCCGGCGCCGACGAGGGCGACATGTCCGCCGGTAGGGGATGGGTTCATGGTGGTTCGCATTTTGTTCAATTCACGATGATGCTTCCGTAGCTTCCTCGGCAATATCGTCTTCTTCCAACTCAAGCGGTTCGCTTAACACGGCAGCGATGTAGTCTTCCGGTAGGCGGTAGGTTTTGGCCAGTTCCGCAGGCGTTTTTCCCTTGCCGTGCGCGGCATGGAGGGCTGCGAGCCAGCCGTTCAGGCCGGAGGAGAGCGAATGGCCGGCTTTTTCTCCTTCGCGCGCGCCGTTACTGCCCATTTCGACGTCGTATTTGTTGGCGTAGCCGCGCGGGGTGATCATCAGGCCGTGTTTCACGAAGGTGTTCGAGTTGCCGATCAACACCGTGGTCAGCATGCCGATATCGGATTCGCTCATTTTTCCGAGGGTGGTGAATTCGATGCGCTGCTTGGCGCGGAAGGCCGATTTGACGATGGCCACCGGCGTTTGCGGGTCACGGTGGCGCAGGAAGATGCGCTGCGCTTCCTGAATTTGCCGCGTGCGGCGACCGCTCTTCGGGTTGTAGAGGGCGACAACAAAGTCCGAATAGGCCACGGCGTCGAGGCGGCGGGCGATGGTCGGCCAGGGGGTGAGCAGGTCGGAGAGCGAAATGGCGCAGAAGTCGTGTGTCAGCGGTGCGCCGACCAGCGAAGCGCAGGTGTTGAGCGCCGAAGCGCCGGGGATGATTTCGACCTCGATGTCCGAATCGGGCGTCCAGCCAGCTTGAAACAGCACTTCAAAGGTCGGGCCGGCCATGCCGTAGACGCCGGCGTCGCCCGAGGAAACGAGCGCGACCTTCTTGCCCAGTTTGGCTCGGTCATAGGCTTCGATGGCGCGGTCAAGTTCTTCGGTCATGGCCTTTTTGATGACTTCCTTGCCGTCGAGCAGTTCCTTGACCAACCGGATGTAGGTGGCGTAGCCGATCACCGTGTCGGCTTCGGCAATGGCCGAGCGGGCGCGGCCGGTCAGGTAGTCGTGGCTGCCCGGGCCGAGGCCGACGAGCATGATCTTTCCGTGGGGTGTGGCTTGGGTCATTCAGGAATCCTAGCAATGGAGACGGTGGCGTTGCGGCCGTCCGGCCCCTGGTGGCAGTGTTTTTCGATGAGCAGGTGACGTTTGTCGGTGCCGGCGGCGAGCAGGGCGGCGGCTTCCGAAACAGAGGGCGTTCCGGTATGGGCGCGCACGGTCTCGGACGGATTGGGAACATCCACCTTGGCCAGTTCCGCGGCCGGGTAAAAATGGATCGACCAGCTTTGTTCCTGAGCCAGCTTCAGTAGCGCCGGTTCGTTGGCTTTGAGGTCAATACTACCGACGGCTGCAATATCGAAGAGGGAGGCATGGCAGACAGCGAGCGCTTCGTCGATGGCCGCACGTAGCGTTGTGATCGGCGTGTTGCGGTCACAGCCAAGACCGAGCGCGATTTTCATGCGGTGGCTTTTACCTGCCTGCTGCAGCCTTGGCCGGTAGGTAACGCAACGTCCGATAAGCCGCCCGGCATAGTGTGCCGGCATTTTGCGGTGGCTGATCCACAGAACGACGGCAAATTGCTTCGGGTCGACGTCTTCCAGCGTATTTAACAGGGTAATGTTGGCAGGCAGCGGGCCTTTCCGACCGTTGGCATGACTTTCCCACCAATTCCTGCTGCCGGCTTCCTGAACGAGTGCCACCGGCTCATCGTTGACCACCGCAGCACTGGCGCGAACCAGTTCGTCGTGTGTGGCTTCCAGCGTCCAGCCCAGTTCGCGGCCGAGCAGATCAACGCCGATGGTCTCGCGGGCGTCGGAGGCGGTGGTCAGCACCGGGATGGCACCCAAGGCGGTGGCCAGATGCCCGGCGAGCGCGTTGGCGCCACCGAGATGGCCGGAAAGCACGGGAATGGCGAATTTTCCGCTTTCGTCAAGGACTACTACGGCCGGGTCGACTTCCTTCGACTTGAGGTGGGGCGCAATCAGGCGAACGACGGCGCCGAGCGAAACGATGGCGATAATGCCGTCGAAGTTTTCAAACAGCGCGGGAATCTGGTCGCCGGTCTTGCCGGAATAGCACGTGGCATGGCTCGAAATGGTCTCTGCTTCGGCTCGGAATTTTTCCGGCACGAACAGCTTCACGCCGGGCAAGGCGGCGATAACCTTGCCGGCCAGCGTAATGCCGTGGCGGGTGATGGCGACGATGGCGATATTCATGGCGCGCTTTTTTCCTTCATCATTGCCTTGCGTTCGGCGGAATACGCCCACCACGGGCGGGCATCTTCTCCGGTCATAAAGCGAGTGACCGATATCAATACGTCGAGCATGCATGGATCAACGCGCATGCCTTTTGCCGTGCAGAGTCGCTCGTATAGATCAAACGGGTCGGCCGATATCAATGCCGTTGGCCGGTCGATTCCCAATAGTCGCAAGTCAGCGGCACCGGCTTTGCCGATATTCGGCAGGTCGGTCAGGGCATTGAGTTGGCTTCGATCGACTTTGGCGGGATTCATGAGCTGGCCTTTTGCGCCTCTTTCCGTTGACGACAACCGCGGCGCAGTTCGCCGCGTTGCCGTTTGGGATTCTGCACCAATAACAGCGACAGGTAATTGACTGTTTCGCCTTTCAGAGCGCCGATGTCGCGCACGATGCGCTCTTCCGGCGAGCCGACTTTTTCGATGAAGCAACTCGTTGCCAGCAGGCCGCGCTTTTCGAGCAGTTCGAGCACCTCGTCGAGCATGGGCTTCACTTTGAGCAAAATAAGCGTATCGAATTCGTCGAGCAGGTGGTCGATCACCCCGATGCCGTAGGCGGCGGGAATGATTGCCAGGGTTTCGTCTTCTTCCGCCAGCGGAACGCTCGCAGCCGCGGCGGCGGCGGTAAACGAGGAGACGCCGGGTATGGTTTTGACCTCGATCTCCGGCGCCAGTTCGCGGGCGATGCGGGCCAGATGGCCGAAGGTGGCAAAGGTCGAGGCATCGCCTTCGACGAGAAAGACCAGGTCGCGACCTTCGGCGAGCAGTTTGACGGTTTGTTCGGCGGCTCGCAGCCAGGCCTTGGCCAGCAGTTCCGCATCGCGCGTCATCGGGAAGACCAGAGGAACTGCGTCGGCTGGGATGGGCAGGCCGCCGCGTTCTACAATGGAGAGTGCATAGGAAGCTTCGGCCGCCTTTTTCACCGGATAAATCCAGCGTGCGCCGGATTGCAGAACCGCCCAGCTGCGCCGCGTAATAAGTTCCGGATCGCCGGGGCCAAGCGAAGCGCCGATCAGTTTGCCGTAGGGTTTGTTATTCAATTCACTTCCTTTTGCGCGGTGACAATCCACACCGGGTTTTGCGCGGCCATCCGGTGCATGTCGAGAATGGGTTGGCTACGGCTGGCCTGAAGCTGAACGACGTCCCAGGAGACTCCGGCTTTGTTGAGTGCGGCGGTGGCGGTGGCCAGATTTTCCAGCGTGACGAAGTTCATCACCAGCCGGCCGGCGGGATTTAAGCGGGTGAGAATCAGTGGAATCAGGTCTTCGAGTTCGCCGCCCGAGCCGCCGATGAACACGGCATCGGGGTCTGGCCAGGTGTCGAGGTGCTGCGGTGCTTTGCCGTCGAATAACGTGTAGTTGCTGATGCGAAA
>CAZZDF010000127.1:0-5591 GCA_964652915.1 uncultured Propionivibrio sp.
AATTACTGGTAGGGCGTGTAGGGATCGAACCTACGACAAACGGATTAAGAGTCCGCTGCTCTACCAACTGAGCTAACGCCCCACTCTACGACCAACCCCAATAAATGGGGATCAGAAGTGTTTCTGGTAGGTCGGGAGAGATTCGAACTCTCGACCAACGGATTAAAAGTTAACTAAACAGCCAACTAGAAATCCCTCTCCACTTCAGGAAGACCTGTATTATCAAGGCTTACGGCGACCACGTCAACTGGTTGTGATTAAAAACAGCTAACCAGATGAGCACCAGACAAGGCTGCATGAACCGGAAAAGAACCGGAAGTGGGCTTTCGGTTGGGCTGGTTAAGCTGCTAGCAGCGGCTTTTGCCGGCGAGTTTTTACGAGCTGCGGAACATGCCGGTTCTTGTTTTGAGACCCGCCATATCCAAGTCGCTCGTAGATGTCGCCGCCAACGCCAGGCACAACCCACCTGCCGCCTTCCTTTTCGTCATCAATCGCCAGAGTGAAGTACTCGAAGCGCTTTGACACTTCCTCAGGGAATTCCCGGGCTAAATTCTCATCGGCATCTTTGAACATGACTGGAGCTGCAACAAAGATGCGACTCGGATGCGAATTGGCTAGCAAGTTAGAAAGGTTGGTACGCACAACACAAGCGCTGGAGATGATTGACTTTACAACGATCACATCAGAGTCATTGA
This sequence comes from uncultured Propionivibrio sp., assembly GCA_964652915.1. GTDB lineage: Bacteria > Pseudomonadota > Gammaproteobacteria > Burkholderiales > Rhodocyclaceae > Propionivibrio. The sequence goes on from CAZZDF010000127.1 coordinate 696, forward strand.
CGTCGCACGGTTCCCGATACTCTTTGAGGATCGGTGCTACAGACTGGCCGTTGATATCGATCCGATCATTCCAGAAGCACACGAGTCGAATCAGATCGCCAAAACCCTTGGATGTCAGCGTATTGACAATGCCGGTTGCTAATGAGTCAGCATCCTCCACTGTGCAGACGATACATACTTGCTTCGGCCGTTCATTCTCGATCCGCTTTGCAAGCGAGTTTCCAAGACTTTCGCCTAGATGCATCATAGCATCACGGTACTGCTCGACAGATGTAGCACGGTCGGCAATGGCGGAAAGAGAAAGATGGTCAGCTTCTGTTGCTAAGGATGTGAAGTTCCTCACAGCAGTTCCTCCTCTATCTCTTCAAAAGTCATAGGCTGTAGCTTGACGACTCGAGTTTGAAACTTCTTGAACGAATCTGACAGGCAGTCTTGGGCAAAGATCCCTTGCTGGGTGCTTCCGTTAGGGAAAGAAAAATCCCAAACAAAGAACCCCTTGACAATACTATAAGAGAAATTGTCAATCGCAGCCAAGGCATTTTTGAACTCAGCAGTCAATGCCTGCTGCACGACGTCGTCTGCAACGAGGGGACGGATCAAGGTAGGAGAAAGCTCTCGAGCTTTCTCTATCAGTGCAGAAACAACGATGTTACCGTCTTGAGAAGACCATACACCAATCAACACGGTCAGGACGTCGGAGACCTGCTGAAAATTTGGAACTTCATACTTGGAAAGCCAAGCAACCGCTTCCATTGCCGTCGGCCAAAGCTGGCACATTACGTTGGTACTTCCAGCCCAAGGGAACCAGCGAACCTCTACTTTTCCGGAGAGTTCTTTTGGAACTGATGCTTGTAGAGAGGCTGCGCATTTGCCATCGGATGTGACAAGAACAACCTTTGGCTCAGGTAGGCCGGCGGCAACAGACAGCTTAAGCTGATTTTTACAGTCATCAGCGATGCATTTTTCACCGCTCCTCCAAGTAATACTTGGGGAGTTTTTGAGCTGGAAGCAATGTTCGACGGCATTGCCATGCTCGCGGACGACCAAGTCATCAATGAAGTACAGGGGAACTTGTGCTTCCAAGCTAACGGCACCGCAAGCTACGTTCAAACGGCATGCATGTTCTGCCGCCTGGACGACAGCAAAAACGTCTTCATACCGGGTTCCCTTCCCACCACTTACACCGCCACGGTGCTTGTTTTTCAGGTAGGTAAGTGCCTCATCACCGAAAGTTGTCGTCACCAGTGATTCTCGGGATGTGTTGTTCGAGCTTGATGTCATCTAGATTGGGATTGTTTGAGTCCGCGAAGTGTAAAGCATCTAGCCAATGGCCCATATCCCCAAGGGTAACCGTTTCCGTAAGACAATAGGCCAGCGCAGCATACGACTTGGATTTGAACCACGGCGCGAGGGCCGGCTGCTTATGAGCATACCGATTGCCTAATTGGTAGTCTGCCCAGACGGCTGGCCTGGACCACCCCGAAGCCATGCATGACAAACATAACAGCGAGATGACGACATGACCACGCCTCTTGTCGAGACAAACGATCAGCCAAGCGATACCGATGATGCTTCTGCTGTATCAACTGAGGTGCAGGACGATGAATGGTGCCGGGAAGCAGATGAAGCTGACGAACGGGCTTTAGCTCGGCAGTTAGGGTTTGGCGACGAAGAAGATACGGATCATCTTGGAGAGTCCGAGAACTTCTTCGACGACCTGGAAGACGATATCGACGGTTTCCTCGCCGAACTTGAGGCCAAGCCGACAGGGCTGCGGCGTGCGGCCGGGGATAGCCTGTGGGTCGGCTTCGATGCGGAGTGGGTTTTCGACGAGTCCCGTCAGCAAAACCGTATCCTCTCCATCCAGCTTCACGTGCCGCCACAACCAGCGCTCAGCTCCGACGAGAAGAAAGCTGCTCAGGTCGCGCAGTTGAGCCGGTTAATTCTGGCCAAGGGGCCGAACCGGGAAGATCGCCCCGAACTTCGCAGTGCGTTGCGACAACTGGTCGATACGGCCCTGGAACAACGGCTGATCGCCGAGGAGCCGAAGCTGATCTACATCGTCGGCTTCGGGCTACGTTTTGACCTGGGAGCTCTGGCGGATTTCGGCGAACTGAAACGGCAGGTCGATAGCGTGTCCGGCAAAATCGCTACCGTCAAAAGTCATGCGCAGCTGGAGTTCAGCCGCAGCATGATCACCGGCGATAGCCTGGAACCGATCATGATCGGGCTGCATTTCATTGATGTCGCCGCCCACGTCCCGCCCGGTAAGTCACTGCGCGACGTCGGCCTGTTGATCGAGTTGCCCAAACTGGACATTCCCAAGCCGTATTCCATCGAGCGGATGGACGAGTACCTGCGCCTCGACCCCGAAGGTTTTCGGGCCTATGCCATGCGCGATGCCGAGATTGCCGTCCTGTACGCCAGGCGCTTGGCGGAATTCGCCGGTGGTGACGATCTCAAGATCGATACGTTACCGGCCACCGCCAGCGGCCTGGCCCTACGCTGGTACCTGAAAACCCTGAAGGAAAGCGGGATTGACCGCCTGGAAGCCTTCGGTCTGCAAAAGGTGGTCAGGGAAGCCTACCACGCACCCAGCAAGCGCCGCCGTACCTACAAGGATGAGGAACCGATCGCCATGCGCCGGCTGCAGGAAGCACTAACCAGTGCCTGTTACGCTGGCGGGCGCAATGAAGCGATGTGGTTGGGACCGAGCGAGCCCGGCGAGTGGATCGACTACGACCTGGCCGGCGCCTACTCCACCGGCCTGATGGACCTGCCCTTGATCGATTTCGAGCATCCCCGGGTCAGCCTCGATCCCGAGGATTACCTGGGGCACGTGGCGGGTTACGCCTTGATCGACTTTACCCATCCGCCAGAAACGCGCTTCCCGGTGTTTGCCATCTCCCGGGGCGGCAAAGGCTTGATCTTCCCGTTGCGGGGTACTGCCTATGCCACCGCACCGGAAATTCTGGCGGCACGGGATCTGGGTTGTGACGTCAAGATTCGCTGGGGCGTTATCTACCCGTGGCGGCAGATGCCTGAAGAAGCACTGATCGATGGTGTACCCCGCACCCGACTCTTCGGCGACTTCATCAAGGCCGCGCGGCAACTCCGCAATCGCCTGAAGAAGGAACTCAAGGCCACCAATACCCAGCGGCTGGCCGAAGGCAAGAAGGAGATCGAGTCTTTGGAGGAGCAGGCGGCAAAGCTGTACGCGAACAGCGTTTACGGCAAGGTCTGCCAGTCAATCGTCCCGAAAAATGTCTTCGACACCAGGAAAGTGCAGAGCACGCAACTCAAACCCTCGGCCATTACCAATTCAGCGGTCGGGGCGCATGTCACGGGTTTCATCCGGGCGATTCTGGCGGAAATCCTCAATCAGATTCCCCGCAACCGAACCGTGATCAGCTGCACAACCGATGGCTTCGCGACGAATGCGACCGAAGCCGAGATTGAAGCCTGTCTGACCGGTGCCTTGTGCCAGCGCTTCCAGGCCTTGTGCGAGCAGATCGAACCGGGCACCAAGATGCTGGAGGTCAAACACCGGGTCGGCCAACTGATTTGCATGAAAACCCGGGGACAGCTGACCACCAAGATTTCAAAGCGATTCGACGAGAAACAGAAGAAGGTTGTAGAAGACCCTATCATCCTCGCCAAGGCGGGTATTCAACCCGTTATCGAGGCCCCGAACGACCTTGATCCTGAATCCTACAAGCGGCTGCAGAACGAGAAAATGCTCAACCTGTATCTCGATCGTCGGCCGGGCAAGAAGGTATTGCTGCGCCAGTTCCCCTCCATCCGCGACCAGTGGGAGAAGGGCGTTGACCTGCACAAGTTCGCGCGGCGCATTTTATTGTCCTTGGAACCTGACCTCAAACGCCGGCTGATTCAGCCGCGCATGATCGAGGTGCAGGGGCGCCAGCGGCAGCATCTGGCGATGGATAGCCAGCCTTGGGAAACCGTCGAGCAGTTCGATACGGCACGAGCCCGACTGGATGCCTGGCGGCGCAAGGGAAGTCTGAAGACCTTGGCCGACTGGCAGCAGTTGGATGAAATCCTGCAGTTGGGCAGCGTGCGAAGCCAGAAGCGGCGACAAGGCGAGGCCACCCTCAATCTGCGGGCCGGCAAGGACGCCAGCGACATCCTGCGCCGCGCGTTTCTCCGGGCCTACACCCACCAGGCACTGGGCTTTGATCCTCGCCCTTTGACCTACCCGGCGCTGGCCGACTGGCTGACCAGTATCGGTTACCCGACGACCGCCAAGGAGGTAACCAGTGCCCGGTCGCAGCAGCTGGTGATGGGCGTCGTACCGGCCACCGACGAGGTCATCAAGCTGTGGCGACAGCTACAGGAGCGTTTTCCGATGGCCGACCTAAAGCCGTTGCTGGCCGATCCAGCGGAGCCATAAAAGCAACAGGCCGTTGTGGGCGCCACCACAACGGCCATATCGATGATCCGGCGGGACGGTCAGGGCGCCGTCGCAAATTCCTCGTCCCAGTTGGGCTGGGACCAGTTGCGGACCTTGATGATCTGCGCCAGTACCTTAACGATGATGCGCTGGCGGCGTTCATCCTTTTCCGGGATGAAGTCGAGGATCTTGTTGAATTCGTTGCGCAGGGCAACGCCCTTGCCGGGGAACTTGATAACCCCCTTGATCAGGTGCGGTTCGATGAGGTTTTCGTGAGGCAGAACGAGCAATGAAGACATGATGATTTCCTTGTCAGTGAAGGCAGGCCCGAGGCGATAGAGATAGATAAAGGGCAATGCCAAGGTTGGAAAGAAGGGAAAGGAGGCAATGTCAGTTCATGCGCCGCCTCCTTTCTGGCGGGCCAGCAGCAGCTCGCCGATGTCGTTCGCAGCCTGGCGCAGCCGCTTTTGTGGGGTCGCAAGGTA
>CAZZDF010000128.1:0-5585 GCA_964652915.1 uncultured Propionivibrio sp.
CGCCAGCCTGTGCGCGTTCGACCAATTCCTGGTCAATTTCGCGATCGTTCATGCTTTATGGATTCCCTGTCAAACACGGTATCGTGCGTTTTTTTCCAAAGTATAACGCAACCACAGAACCCGCGTAGCGATCGCACAAGGAAATGTGTGGCGCCATCCTGATTTCTTGGCCTTTGTTGCCGATCCACAGAGATGAGGCAAGGCGCCCGTGTTATATTGCTTCTCTTTGTTTCAAGGCATGTGACATGGCACTTTGCTTCGATATTCTGGTGATTGGCAGCGGTCTTGCCGGGCAGTCCGCTGCGCTACGACTGGCCAAAACCCATAAAGTCGGCCTGATCAGCAAACGGTCTCTGGAAGATAGCGCATCAAGCTGGGCTCAAGGCGGCATCGCCGCCGTTCTGGACAGCAAAGACTCGATCGAAGCCCACATCAGCGACACGATTACCGCCGGCGCTTTTCTCAACGATCCCAAAGCCACCCGTTTTGTCATTGAAAACGGCCGATACGCCATTGACTGGCTGATCGAACAAGGCGTGCCATTCACTCGCGATCAAGCCGGCTATCATTTAACGCGCGAAGGTGGTCATAGCGCCCGCCGGGTTATCCATGTGGCAGACGCCACCGGCCTTTCGGTGCAAACCACCCTTACGCAGAAAGTCCGCGCCAACCCCAACATCACCGTACTGGAACGGCACATCGCCATTGACCTGATCACCGGCGAAAAACTCGGCCTCGCTGACAAACGCTGCTACGGCGCTTACGCGTTGAACAACGACAGCGGCGAAGTCATCACCATCGGCGCACCGCACACGCTGATCGCCACCGGCGGTGCCGGGAAGGTCTATCTTTACACCACCAATCCGGATACTTCGACCGGCGACGGTATTGCCATGGCTTGGCGCGCGGGCTGTAAGGTCGCTAACATGGAATTCATTCAGTTCCACCCGACCTGCCTTTACCACCCGGATGCGAAATCTTTCTTGATTTCCGAAGCGGTTCGCGGCGAAGGCGGCCAGCTGCTCCTGCCCAACGGCACGCGTTTCATGCCGTCGCATGATCCACGCGCAGAACTGGCCCCGCGCGATGTTGTCGCCCGGGCCATCGATTTCGAGATGAAAAAGCGCGGACTCGATTGCGTCTATCTCGACATCTCGCACAAGCCCGCAGCCTTTCTCAAAGAACACTTCCCCAACATTCTGGCGCGTTGCCTGGAACTTGGCATCGACATTACCCGCGAACCGATTCCGGTGGTTCCGGCCGCGCATTACACCTGCGGCGGCATTGTCGTCGATCGGCAGGCGCGCACTGACATTCCCGGACTCTACGCGGCGGGCGAAGCCTCCTGTACCGGGTTGCACGGCGCCAACCGCCTGGCCAGCAACTCATTGCTGGAATGCATCGTCTATGCCGATGCGGCTGCCAAGGACATCCTTGCCCAACCGACCATCAAGTTACCGCCGCTTCCAGAATGGGACGCCAGCCGCGTTTCCGACCCGGACGAAGAAATCGTCATTTCGCACAACTGGGATGAACTTCGGCGCTTCATGTGGGGCTACGTCGGTATCGTGCGCACCACCAAACGACTGCAACGCGCCCAGCGCCGCATCCACCTTCTGGCTCGCGAAATTGAGGAGTATTACTCGAACTTCCGCGTCAGTAACGATCTCATCGAACTGCGCAATCTGGTGGTAACCGCCGACCTGATCGTTCGCTGCGCGCTGAAGCGCCACGAAAGCCGCGGCCTGCATTTCACCCGCGACTATCCGGAGCTGCTCGGCAAAGCAAAAAACACCTTACTCAGAAAGAAGGCGCGTCGCCTCAAACACGCTTGACCGAGGCCGCCCCCTGAAGACGCCCGTGTTTATTGGCTCTCACGGGCGCACCCCACCTTAGGCCACGCCCTTTTCAAACAAGATCATTCCCACTCGATGGTTGCCGGCGGCTTCCCGGAAATGTCGTAAACCACGCGATTGATTCCGCGCACTTCGTTGATGATGCGGTTCGACACCTTGCCCAAAAGGCTGTGCGGCAGCTCTGCCCATTCTGCGGTCATGAAGTCCAGCGTCTCGACAGCGCGCAAAGCCACGACGTACTCGTAGGTACGCCCGTCGCCCATCACGCCCACCGATTTCACCGGCAGGAATACGGCAAAGGCCTGACTGGTTTTTTCGTACCATCCGGCGGCGCGCAGTTCGTCGATAAAGATGGCATCGGCACGACGCAACAAATCGGCGTATTCGCGTTTAACCTCGCCCAAAATCCGCACGCCAAGCCCGGGCCCCGGGAAGGGATGACGATAAACCATCTCGCGCGGCAGCCCTAAAGCAACACCCAGCTCACGGACTTCGTCCTTGAACAGGTCACGCAATGGCTCCAGCAGCTTGAGATTGAGCGTTTCCGGCAAGCCACCTACATTGTGGTGGCTCTTAATCGTATGCGCTTTTTTGGTTTGGGCTCCCGCCGATTCGATCACATCAGGGTAAATCGTTCCTTGCGCCAGCCACTTGGCGTTCTTGAGCTTTTGCGACTCAGCCTGAAAAACGTGTACGAACTCGCGCCCAATGATCTTGCGCTTCTGTTCCGGCTCGGAAACGCCTTTCAGATGCCCCAGAAACTGTTCGGTAGCATCAACGTGAATCACTTTGACGCCGAGATTACGCGCAAAGGTGTTCATCACCTGCTCCGCCTCGTTCAAACGCAGTAGTCCGTTATCGACAAAAACGCAGGTCAGCTGGTCGCCAATGGCGCGGTGGATCAAGGCGGCCGCCACCGAGGAATCAACCCCGCCGGAAAGCCCGAGAATCACTTCTTCATCACCCACCTGCTGGCGAATTTTCGCCACTGCCTCGCTCACGTAGTCGGGCATATTCCAGTCATGGCCGCAGCCACAGATATCTCGAACAAAACGCCCGAGCATTTCTCTGCCCTTGAGGGTATGCGTCACCTCAGGATGGAATTGCACGCCGTAGAGCTTGCGCGCCTCATCGGCCATCGCCGCGATTGGCGTTGACTCGTTACTGCCGATTACTTTAAAGCCTGGCGGCAGTTCGGTGACCTTGTCACCATGACTCATCCAGACGTCGAGCAAGCCGTGCCCTTCTTCGTTGCGACGATCCTCAATGCCCGCGAACAAGGCCGAATGGCCCCGGGCACGCATTTCCGCGTAACCAAACTCACGCGTTGACGAGCCCTCAACCCTGCCGCCGAGTTGCGCAGCCATCGTCTGCATCCCGTAGCAAATTCCAAGCACCGGAACGCCAAGCTCGAAAACGATCGGTGGCGCCTTGAAGTCAGCGGCTTCGTAAACCGAATTGGGGCCACCCGACAAAATGATGCCCTGCGGCTTGAAGTCGCGAATGAATTCCTCTGAAACATCAAAGGAATGCAATTCGCAATAAACCTGATGCTCGCGAACGCGACGGGCAATCAATTGAGCGACCTGGGAACCAAAATCGAGGATGAGAATTTTCTGGTGGGCCATTTTCGTACCTTGAAATGAACAAGGGCGGCCAAGAAAGCCGCCCTGCTAAACACTCAATAATCAATCAACGTGGTAATTTGGAGCTTCTTTAGTGATCTGCACATCGTGCACATGCGATTCGCGAATCCCCGCCGACGTAATCTCGACAAACTCGGCTCGCTCATGCATTTCATCGATTGTCGCGCAGCCGAGATACCCCATCGACGAACGCAAACCGCCCATCAGCTGGTGAATCACCGCCAGCACCGAGCCTTTGTAGGGCACACGACCCTCAATACCTTCCGGAACCAGCTTATCGACATTGGCCGAACTCTCCTGGAAATAGCGATCGGCGGCGCCAGCCGCCATCGCGCCAATCGATCCCATGCCGCGATAGGACTTGTAGGAGCGCCCCTGATAAAGTTCGACCTCACCGGGCGCCTCTTCGGTACCGGCGAACATCCCGCCCAGCATCACCGCGTCGCCCCCAGCAGCAATCGCCTTGCAAAGGTCACCGGAATAACGAATGCCACCGTCGGCAATCATTGGCACACCGGTTCCCTTGATCGCATCGGAAACCATCTGAATAGCCGAGATCTGCGGAACTCCTACGCCAGCAACGATACGGGTCGTACAAATGGAGCCTGGCCCGATACCCACCTTGACGCCATCAGCGCCACAATCGATCAAGGCCAATGCTGCTGCCGCTGTGGCAATGTTGCCGCCGATTACTTCAACCTGTGGGAAGTTGCTCTTGACCCACTTCACCCTGTCCAGCACACCTTGCGAATGCCCGTGTGCGGTATCAACCACAATCACATCAACACCGGCTTCGGCAAGCAAGGTCGCCCGCTCTTCCGTCCCAGCGCCAACACCAATCGCCGCGCCAACACGCAATCTTCCTAAGGCATCCTTGCTGGCCAACGGATGTTCAGTGGTCTTGATGATGTCCTTGACGGTGATCAGGCCGCGCAATTCAAACGCATCGTTAACGACCAATACGCGCTCAAGACGGTGCTTGCGAATCAGCGCCTTACCTTCCTCGACGGTGGCGCCTTCCTTGACCGTCACCAGTCGCTCACGCGGCGTCATGATGTTACAGACGGGCTGATCAAGATTGGTTTCAAAGCGCAAATCGCGATTGGTGACAATACCGACGACCACCTGACCTTCGACAACGGGGAAACCGGAAATCTTGTGCAGAATCGTCAAATCGAGCACCTCACGCACCGACATGCTCGGCGGAACGGTAATCGGATCTTTCAACACTCCGGATTCGAAACGCTTGACCTTGGCCACTTCTGCAGCCTGCTGTTTCGGAGTGAGATTCTTGTGGACGATGCCAATGCCGCCTTCCTGCGCCAAAGCAATGGCCAGACGCGCTTCGGTTACGGTATCCATGGCGGCGGACACCAGAGGCAGATTGAGGGAAATGTTTCTGGTCAGTCGCGTGCGCAGACTGACATCACGAGGCAATACTTGGGAATGAGCCGGAACGAGGAGGACGTCGTCGAACGTAAGCGCCCTTTGAATTAAACGCATAGCCTATAATCCGATGTCACAAATCGGTATTATACAGCAAGCCCAACCAAGACAGGATGCCCTATGAAACACTTTGCGCTGACTCTTGCCGTTCTCCTTGCCGCAACCACGACGGCAAACGCAGAAATTTACCAGTGGAAAGATGCGAACGGAAAGACCGTCATTTCTGACAAACCCCCGACGGGGAATACCCAGCCGCAAAAGACATTTGCTTCGGACTCGCCCGCTTCAAACGCAGCTGCACCAAAAACAACGGCAGATAAGGAGCTCGATTTCCGCAAGCGGCAGAAAGAAGCCCAGGAAAACGCCGACAAGGCTAACAAGGAACAAGCCGCTGCCGCCGCCAACAAAGAGAGTTGTGACAGTTCCCGCCGTCACCTCAAATCGCTGGAATCCGGCGAACGAATCTCAATGACTGACGACAAGGGCGAACGCTATTTTCTCGACGACGCACAACGCACTCAGGAAATATCCAAGGTACGGCAAAACATACAAGCGAACTGCAAGTAATAAACAGCCGAACCAGCAGGCTATTCTGCTTCAGCCTCGCCGGCACCTTTCTTCATCACTTTGCCTTCTG
>CAZZDF010000129.1:0-5574 GCA_964652915.1 uncultured Propionivibrio sp.
CCTTGCTGGCGCCGTTTGTGCCGCCGGCAGTACTGCAATATATGGAGGGTTGGGCTGCTTTGCCCTATTTCGCCGGGCTGCGTATCGAGCATCGGGCGGTTGAGGAGAGCAAAAAAACCTGGGGCAGCGGCCCGTTCATCACGGTCGATGCGGTGGTTCAGGCCTCCGGGCAGATTCTGTTGATCCGGCGCGGGCGGGCGCCGGGGAAGGGATTGTGGGCGCTGCCCGGCGGTTTTCTCGATGGCAGGGAGCGCGTATTGCAGGGCGCCATCCGCGAATTGCGCGAGGAGACCGGTTTCGGTTTGCTCGATGTGACGCTTGAGGAATCGCTGGCCGGCGTGGCCGTGTTCGATCACCCGGATCGCAGTGTGCGCGGGCGAACCATTACCCACGCGCACTACTTCAATCTGGGCGATGCGCTACCGCCGGAAGTCGCCGGAGCGGACGATGCCGCCGAGGCCCGCTGGCTGCCGATCGCCGATCTGTGCAGTATGGAACGCGAGTTCTTTGAGGATCACTTCAACATCCTTGATCATTTTCTCGGGCTGATTCCTCCCGATTCCAAATCATCCGTGACAAGGTCGCCGGCTCGTCTTCGTGCCACGAATGACCGGCTGATGGAGTAGGAATGTGACATGGAGGCGGTGTGACATGGCGGATGATCTTGAGCGAAGAGTGATTGTCTGGCGGGTGACCCAGGAATGTAATCTGGGGTGTGGTTTCTGTTCGTACAGCAATCGCCTGATTCGATTGCGCAATGATGCAGAGCCGGGGCGAGTCGGACGCTTTGGAGACGTGCTTGGCAAGTACGCAAAGCAGACGGGGCGAAGGATTCTGGTCAGCTGGATCGGTGGCGAGCCCTTGTTGTGGCCAGCCCTGTTCGATGTATCCACTACCTTCGTGCGTGAATACGGACTGGATGTCAGTATGACGACGAACGGCTTGTTGCTCCGATCGAGGAGGAATGTGGAGCGGGTGGTCGATGACTTTGCGGAAATCGTGATCAGCCTCGACGGAATGGCGCATTTCAACGACAGGGTTCGGCAAAGGCCGGGGTTGTTTGAGAGCGTGAAAAAAAGCATTTGCGATCTGGTGGATCTGAGGATTTCCAAGGCGAAACCGCTTGTCGTGAAAGTAAACACCATCCTGATGCGCGACAACATCGAGCAGTTCGAGAAGCTTTGTGAGCAGCTACAGTCGTGGGGGGTACAGGAGCTTACATTCAACCAGCTCGGCGGCTATGATCGTCCGGAGTTTTTTCCGGCGAACCGTCTTCAGACCTCTCAGGTTCATGCTTTCACGCAATCGCTTGACGGGTGGAAAGCCTCTTTCGCCAAGAAGGGCCTGATTATCCGTGGTAGCAGTGACTATTTGCATCGATTCGATTGTTCCAGCAGGGACCGCAAGATCCCGGTAGAAGACTGTGCGCCGGGAGCCTGGTTCTGGTTTATCAACGAGAAGGGGGGTATCAGTCCTTGTAGCTACACTAGCTACGAATACGCCGTGGACATTGATTCCATTGGCCAGCCCGATCGCATCGACCGGATTGAGAGCGACTTTCGGTCGATGCGCGCGGAGCGGCGCTCCCGTTTTTGTGAAGACTGTCATTGCACGCAGCAATATGCAAAATTCTCGTGAGTGATGACTTCGTATTCTTCATATTCGCAGGCATGAATCTTATGGAATCTCTTGTCTTTCTTACTTCTCCGCTGTTCGTGGCTGCCGGGATGCCGATGTCGGCGGGCGATATCCTCGGTTTTGTGACGGGTTTGCTCTGCGTGTGGCTGACGGCGCGGGCGAATATCTGGAACTTTCCCGTCGGGATTGCCAACAGCCTGATTCTGGGATTGGTGTTTCTGCAGCAGCGCCTGTTTGCCGATGCTACGCTGCAGATCGTGTTCATTGCCTTTTCCATCGCCGGTTGGTGGCAGTGGGTGCATGGGCGTCATGCACGCGAGTCTTCCCCGGTCTTTTCAACCACGCTGCGCGAACAGTTGGCTCTCGTGGTCATTGGGGTTGTGGCGGCGCTTTTGCTCTGGCGGATTCTGGTTTCCCTTAACGGTTCGGCACCGCCCGTCGATGCGACGATTACCGTGCTGAGCCTGTGTGCGCAATGGCAACTCAACCGGCGTCAGATATCGAGCTGGGGTTGGTGGATCGCGGTCGATATCATTTCGATACCGTTGTACTGGAGCCGGGGCTTGCCCCTGATCGCTGGGTTGTATGTGATCTTTCTGTTGCTCTGTGTGCGTGGCTGGTTGCACTGGCGCACTCTTGCCCGGCTGCGTCCGGCGGATGCCGCAGCATGAGTCGCGTGGATTATCTTCATGGCCTAGTTATCGGCAAGTTTTACCCGCCGCATCTGGGGCACGAATACCTGATTCGTACGGCGGCAGCGCATTGCCGGAACGTTACCGTTGCGGTGCTCGGGTCGCGCGTCGAGTCGATTTCCATGCAGGCGCGAACGCACTGGTTGCGCGATTCGTTTGCCGGAATGCCGACTGTTCGTATTGCCTGCGCGCTTGACGACTGGCCGGTCGATTATGAATCTTCGGAAGTCTGGGCGGGGCATGTGGCGGCAATGCATGAGGCCATTGCCGCGGCTGATCGTGAGTTTGGTGCGCTGCCGGCGGTGGATGCCGTTTTCAGCTCCGAGCCTTACGGCGAAGAACTGGCGCGGCGTTTCTCGGCGGTGCATGTGTGTCTGGACCGGAGTCGTGCGTTGTACCCGGTTTCCGGAACGTTGGTTCGTGCCGATCCGGTGGCGTATTGGGAGTTTCTTTCGCCGGCAGTGCAGGCCGGGCTGGCGCTGCGTGTCGTCGTCGGCGGCGCAGAGTCGACCGGGACAACGACGCTTTCGCGGGATCTGGTGAAGGCCTTGCGCGGGCGCGGCGGGATCTGGGAGCGAACGGGCTGGGTGGCGGAGTTCGGCAGGGAATACAGCGCCAATCTGTTTGCCTTGTTGCGTGCCCGTAATCCAGCAGCGCGCGCCGAGGACATTGCATGGCTCAGCGCCGATTTTACGGCTGTTGCCAAACGGCAATGCGAACTGGAGGAAGCTGCGGCGCGGCACGGTAGCCCGGTGTTGGTTTGCGATACCGATGCGCTGGCCACCTGCATCTGGCACGAACGCTACATGGGGCGCCCGAGTGACGCGGTGCGGGAAATTGCCGCGGCCATGCCGCCACGCGCCTTGTATCTGCTGACCAGCGAGGAGGGCGTGCCTTTCGAGGACGATGGCTTGCGCGATGGTGAGCATCTGCGGTCGTGGATGAGCGAACGCTTTCGTCAGTTGCTCTCGGCGCAGAGCATTCCGTGGATAGAACTGCGCGGTTTGCCGGCGGAACGTTGCGCGGCGGCATTGTCGGCTGTAGACGCCATGCTGGCAGGGGCCTGGCGCTATGCTCCGCCGCTTGAGCAGCAGAATGGCTGAGCGCAAAAGTGTTGTTTTTCGGTTGGCCGGATGCGGTTTCCGAGGGATTCGCCCTTGTCCGCATGGAAGTTGAGTTAGACTCTTGTCTGGTTTTGTTCTGATCGAGTCATCGTCCGCCATGCGTGCAGGGTGTCCACGTTTTCTTTCGTGTTGTGCGTTGGTTCTTGCCTTGCTGGTTATGCCGCAAGCAGGTGCGGTTGTATCTTACGAGCAGAATGAGAGTGGTAAAGGCTTTGTCGGCAGTGAGGTGGAGAGCGCTACTGATCGTTTGCCGGACGAAGAGCTTGTGACCGCGAGTGACTTCGATCAAGCCTTGGCGCTGCAACTGTCCGCCGGACTACCGGTCGTCACCGAGCGTGGCGAAAACGAGCGCGATTTGTTGCGTCTGATGTATCGCACCTTGACCGGGCGCGATGTGCAGATCGACAACCAGTTGGCCCTGGCCGAAATGTTGTTGCAGATGGAACGTGATGCGGCTTTGCTGCAAACGCATGCGCAAAAGGCGGGCGAAAAACAATCGGCGCTGCCTGTTCAGGAAACAACCCCAGCGTTGACACCGTCGAAGTTTGATCTGCGTGAGCTGGTTGCCGCCGTGGATGCTCGGATCTGGGCGGTATTGGGTGTGTTGCTGCTGGCGCTCATCGCTCTGGTGCTGCGCCGTACAGGGGCTCCGGTTTCGGATCCGGGACAACATGGAGCCGGCGATAGCGGTGAAGAAGGGCAAGAGCCGAGGCTCTCTTCTGAGGCTTCGGAAGTTGATCTTGAACAGGAAACCGTCTTGTCTCTGGAAGTTCCGCCGGATTCCTTGCCGGCCCGGATGCCTGATCGTGTTCCCTATCGATGGCAGGCTTTGTTGAGTCGTCCTTCGACAATTCCTGAAAACCGGCAGTTGAACGATTTGGCGGAGATTATTCTGTCGGTCGGGAAAGTGCAGGGGGCGGACGACGTGTTGCAGCGGTTTATCGAAACCAATCCCAAGCTGGCGCTTGAGTTGTGGATTCGGTTGCTTGAAGTGTACCGTGAGCAGGGGAAACGTTCCGAGTTTGAAATATTGTCCGCGCTGTTGAACCGGAATTTCAATGTTGAATGCGTTCCTTGGGAAACGGTTCAATCGGCTGAGCGCATGGAAATGACTTTGCAGTTGCTGCCGCACATCCGTGACCGTGTGGATTCCACGTGGGGGCATCCGGAATGTCTGGATTATCTGCTGCGTTTGTTGTTGAACAATCGCAATGGAGAACGGCATGGCTTTTCCTTGGCGGTCACCAAGGAAATCCTGATTCTGATTGATCTGATTGCGGCCGAAGCTGAGGGCAGGAAGGTGAGCGCCTAGTTTGTCCTGCTGTTATTGGCCAGAACGAAAAACGCAAAACGGTGCTTGAAGCACCGTTTTGTTGGGGGTTTTACAGGGCAGGTCGCTTATTCGTCCATTACCACGCTGGTGTAGACCTCTTGCACGTCGTCCAGACCTTCCAGTGCGTCGATCAGCTTTTGCATGCGCTCTGCGTCTTCGCCGGTCAACTCGACTTCATTGTCGGCTTTCATTGTCACTTGCCCGAATTCGCTGGTGAAACCGGCGGCTTCCAGCGCTTCCTTGATGGTGACGTAGTCGTAGGGCGGCGTGACGACTTCGATCGAGCCGTCGTCGTTGGTAATCACATCGTCGGCGCCGGCCTCGATGGCGGCGTCCATTAGTGCGGCTTCGTCCGTGCCCGGGGCAAAAATCAGTTGCCCGCAGTGCTTGAACTGGAAAGCAACGCAGCCGTCCGTGCCCATGTTGCCGCCGTGCTTGTTGAAGGCGTGGCGAACTTCAGCGACTGTCCGTGTGCGGTTGTCGGTCAGGCAGTCAACCATGACGGCTGCGCCACCGATGCCGTAGCCTTCGTAGCGGATTTCAATGTAGTCGACGCCTTCGAGTTCGCCGGTGCCTTTCTTGATGGCGTTGTCGATCTTGTCCTTCGGCATGTTGACGCTTTTGCCTTTGTCGACGGCAAGACGCAGACGCGGATTGAAGCTGACGTCTCCACCGCCCATCTTGGCGGCAACGGTGATTTCTTTGGCGATCTTGGAGAAAGTGGCGCCACGCTTTTCGTCCTGGCGACCTTTACGGTGCTGGATATTCGCCCATTTGGAGTGTCCGG
>CAZZDF010000130.1:0-5509 GCA_964652915.1 uncultured Propionivibrio sp.
CGTTCCGCGTTTTTCTCATCGGCCAAAATGGCAAACAAGGGCAGCAGATCGAGTTGCCCGCCCTTAATCGTCCAGGCATCGGCCAAAGGAGACACCTCGCCATGACGCTCCGCCATTCCTTCCAGCAGCAGACCCGCCTGACCGCTGAATTCGGACACCGGGCTGACGCCCAGAATGGCTGCCGCAGCGTAAAACATCCGACCCAGACTTGACCCGCTCTGGCATTCGACACCGGAAGCCAGTTGCTCAGCCAAAGCCGCCGCCATCGGTTGATCGGAGAAACGACGCAAGATTTCTTCATCGCGTCCCAGCGCATGGAAAATCGACGCCGCCAGACGCCATGGCGTCCGCGATTCGCTATCAGAACCCGGCAGTTTTATGGGAGCAAAATGCCCCAGCCGCTCGAACCGCGATCCATCGACACGCAGCAATTCCCCGCCCCAGACCTTGCCGTCGCTGCCAATCTCGCCGCCGTCCAGGGAAAGCGAAACGATCGGACCGGTAACATGGTGCTCGGCCAGGACCGAAGCGATGTGGGCATGATGATGCTGCACTCCGAGCGTCGGGATACCGCGCTGATGCGCAAACTCCAACGCAAACCGGGTGGGATGCGAATTGCGATGATGCTCGTAGGCCAGAACGGACGGAGAAACTTCCAGCATCTTCATCAGATGCGCGACCGTTTCGTCAAAGCAGGCACAGGCCGCCGGATTGGTCAATTGGCCAATGTGCTGCGAAACAAACGCTTCGTCACCGCGCGTCAGGCACACCGCGTTCTTTGCCGGGCCACCGACGGCCAGGATGGGCGGGCCCGCGTGCAAGAGCTTCACGGCACGAGGCGCATAGCCACGTGCGCGCCGGATCAGCTGAAAACCACCGTAACCGGCATAGGCGATACTGTCGTCGCAACGAGTCACCACATCGCAGTCGTTAACCAGGAACGCATCGGCGATTCCCGACAGATTCAGCAAGGCTTGCTCGTTATCGAGCATCGACGGCTCACGGTTACGGTTGGCACTGATCATCACCAAGGCAAAACCCTGCGCCTTGTCCAGCCATTCTGTTCCCGCCGGACGTCCCGCCGCTTCGTGGAAAAGCAGATAATGGGTCGGTGAAGACGGCAACATCACCCCCAACCAGGCCAATCCCGGCGCGATGCCGGGCAAGGCCTTGTCGCACTGACCGCGCTTGCGCAACAAGATAATCGGGCGTTCCGGCAAGTTCAGCAGCCCCGGCTCACCAACGCTCAGCTGGACGTAAGCGGTTGCCGAAAGGGCATTGGCCAGCATCACCGGAAACGGCTTGAACTGCCGCGACTTACGCTCGCGCAGTAGCGCAACGGCAACGGCATTATGCGCATCACAAGCCAGATGAAAGCCTCCCGGCCCCTTGATTGCCAGAATCTTCCCGGCCTTGAGCAAAGCATAGGCTTCGGCAATCGGATCGCCCGGCAGAGTCTCGCCTTCAGCATTTAACAAGGAAAGCTGGGGGCCGCATTTCGGACAGCAGTTGGCTTCGGCAAGCAAGCGTTTATCTTCCGGCCGGCGGTATTCGGCCTGACACTTGTTGCACATGACGAACGGCTTGAAACTGGTACGCGAGCGCTCGAACGGCAAACCGCGGGAAATCGAATAGCGCGGACCACAATGGACGCAGCTGGTAAAAGCGTAACGCCAACGCCGCCCTTCGGGATCGAACATATCGTTCAAGCAATTACGACAGATTGCCGTATCCTGCGCGGTCATCGTCGCGGCTCGACCGCCACGGCTATCGAGGATAAAAAACTCCCCGGAAACTGAAACCGAGTCGCTCAGATGCGACTTGATCGCATCAATTCTCGCCAGCGGCGGCGCATCCTTATGCAATCGCTCGATCAGGCGCTCAACATTCTCCGGCTTCCCGCAAGCTTCGATTTCCACCCCGTGCGCATCGTTGCGCACCCAGCCGGTCAGCTTCAACTCCTTGGCCAAACGCAAGGCCAAAGGACGCAAACCCACGCCCTGAACGACTCCGGAAAGGCGGATGCGCTGACAAACAAAGCCAAGATTATTCGGTTCTGACACGCCGTTCGAATCCAGACAAAAATGCTGATCAACTGAAGAAAGGCGCGCATTCTACCTCACGTAGGCGCGCAAAAGCGTTTCGATTTGTAGCAAGTAGATTCCTGGGCAGCCTTTTCATTACGCCATTCCCGACAAGCTGCCTTGCTTGAGCGGCGAAGGACAAGGCCTTCGCCCCCACAACCCGAACGACCGATCAAATCCGTCAGGCTGGCGGAAATGGAATAAACTCGCCCCTGCTTATGAACACATCGATCAATTCTGCCGCACCATGCACCCTGGAAGCCTGCAAGCTGGCGTGCGTGCGCGGCGAACGCCGACTTTTCGCCGACATCGGATTTCGCCTCGAAGGCGGCGAACTGCTCTATCTGCAAGGATCCAACGGGTCTGGCAAAACCAGCCTGCTGCGCATTCTCTGCGGGCTGGCGCCCCCGGCGACCGGAGAAGTCCGCTGGCGCGACACCCCGATCAGTCGTCATGGAGAAAACTATCGCCGCGAACTGAGCTACCTTGGCCATCAAAACGCCATCAAGGAAGAACTCACGCCGCTGGAAAACCTTTTGAGCGCCGCCCGAATCGCTGACCAGACGCTTGACGCAGACACGGCACTCGACGCGCTCCAGACCTTTGGGCTGTCGGGACACGAAGAACTGGCCTGCAGATACCTCTCGCAAGGACAAAAACGCCGCGTCGCTCTGGCGCGCCTCTGTTATGAACGGCGGACGCTATGGATTCTCGACGAACCGTTTGTCGCGCTGGATTCGGCCGCCATCGCACTGCTCAGCAGCTTGATCGCCGCCCACCTGCAGCGCGGCGGGCTGGTCGTTCTTACCACGCACCAGACGGTGGACATCACCGCCGGCGCAGTTCATCAGCTGCGCCTCGATTAAAACCATGCTGCGTCTTATAGCCGCCATCATCTCCCGCGATCTACGTCTGGCCATGCGCCGCCGCGCAGACATCGCCTCCGCGCTGTTCTTCTTTGTCATTGTCGTCAGCCTGTTCCCGCTCGGTATTGGCCCGGAACCACAACTTCTGCGCAAACTGGCGCCCGGCGTTCTTTGGGTCGCCGCTCTGCTGTCGACCATGCTCTCGCTGCCGCGCCTGTTTGCCGACGACCATCGCGACGGCACGCTGGAACAGCTGGCGCTGACACCACACCCGCTCGGATTGATCGTTTTGGGCAAAACCATTGCGCACTGGCTGGTTTCCGGACTGCCGCTCACTTTGCTCGCCCCGCTGCTGGGGCTGCAGTTCGATCTTTCCGGCGACGCCCTGCGAATTCTTTGCTTCTCCCTGCTCGTCGGCACCCCCGCCCTCTCCGGCATCGGCGCCATCGGCGCGGCACTCACACTCGGCGTACGCGGCAGCGGCGTGCTACTGTCACTTCTGGTGCTTCCGTTGTATATTCCCGCGCTGATTTTTGGCGCAGGTGCGGTCGATGCAGTGATTTCCGGAATGGGCGCACAGGCGCATCTCTCGCTGCTCGGCGCCTTGACGCTCGGCAGCGTGTTTTTCGCCCCCTGGCCAACGGCAGCGGCCTTACGGATTGCATTGGAATGAGCAACAAGACTATCAACTGGTACCGATTCGCCAGCCCGCAGGCTTTCTATCCGCTCGCCGGGAAAATGATCCCCTGGTTCTGGGCGCTGACGGCGCTATTCGGCATGGCCGGTCTGACCATCGGTTTTCTGCTCGCCCCGGCTGATGCCCAGCAGGGCGAGGGCTATCGCATCATCTTTCTGCACGTTCCTGCATCCTGGATGTCGATGTTCGTCTATCTGGTCATGGCGTTCTGGGCAGGATTCGGGCTGGCCTTCAACTTCCGGCTTTCCGGGATGATGGCCAGCGCCCTGGCGCCGACCGGCGCGCTCTTTACCTTCCTTTCCCTATGGACCGGCGCGCTATGGGGCAAACCGATGTGGGGCACCTGGTGGGTGTGGGACGCCCGCCTGACCTCCGAATTGATCCTGCTCTTCCTCTACGTCGGTTTTATCGCCCTGCAATCGGCCATCGACGACCCGCGCCGTGCCGACAAGGCCGGAGCCATCCTGGCTCTGGTTGGCGTAATCAACATCCCGATCATCTATTTTTCGGTGAAATGGTGGAACACGCTGCATCAGGGGGCCTCGGTCAGCCTGACCAAATCGCCTTCGATGGCCACCACCATGCTCTGGGGGATGCTGCTCTGTGCCCTGGCTTGCTGGATGTACGCCATCGCCGTCGGACTGATGCGGGTGCGCAACATCATCCTCGAACGCGAACGGCACAGCGAGTGGGTGCGTAACGAGCTGGCGCGAGGAGAATAATTCATGGTCTGGAACAGCTTTTCCGATTTTCTGGCCATGGGACAACACGGCCCCTATGTCTGGGGATCTTTTGTCGTCATGGCCTTGGCCATGATTCTGGAACCGCTGCTATTGATCAAAGGTCGAAAAACCCTGATTAAACGTTTGAAACGACAGCTGCGTGCAGACAGAAACCCCGCAGCCCGAACCGAAGAGTAAAAAGAGTACGCAGTGAAAACAAGACACCAACGTATTGCGCTGATTCTCGGCGGACTCACCATTCTTGGACTGATCGTCGCCCTGGTGCTCAACGCCTTCCAGAGCAATCTGGTTTTCTTTTTTTCGCCAACGCAGGTTATTGCCGGCGAAGCGCCGAAGAGCAAGCCGTTTCGTATCGGCGGCATGGTCAAGGAAGGCTCGCTCGAACGCCGGTCCGACGGCATCACCCTGCGTTTTGTGATCACCGACACCGAACAGGACCTGGCGGTCAGCTACCACGGAATCCTGCCCGACCTGTTCAAGGAAGGCAAAGGCGCGGTCGCGCAAGGGCAGCTTGACGAGCAAGGCATCTTCGTCGCCAGCGAAGTCCTGGCCAAGCACGACGAGAACTACATGCCGCCGGAAGCCGCCCAGGCCGTCGGCGACGCCCACGCGCGCGCTGCCGCCAACAAGGCCGCGCGCGAAGCCGCTGCAAAAACGCTGCAGCCATGATTGCCGAACTCGGCCATTTCGCCCTCATCCTTGCCCTTTGTGTCGCGCTGACGCAAGGCCCCTTGCTGCTGATAGGCGCACATCGGCAGCGAACCGGCTGGATTGCGCTGGCCCGGCCAGCGACCATCGCACAAGCCATCCTGATGACCGTCGCTTTTGGCTGCCTGATCGCCGCCTTCGTGTACAACGATTTCACTGTCCTTTATGTGGCACAACATTCCAACTCCCTGCTGCCACTGCCCTATCGCGTGGCCGCCACGTGGGGCGGCCACGAAGGCTCCTTGTTGCTGTGGTCGCTCATGCTGGCCTTATGGTCGCTAGCTGCAGCAATTTTTTCGCGACAACTCCCGGACACCATGCTTGCCCGCGTGCTGGGCGTGCTGGCACTGGTCTCGGCCGGTTTCCTGCTCTTCATCCTGCTGACCTCCAACCCTTTCGAACGCCTCTTGC
>CAZZDF010000131.1:0-5474 GCA_964652915.1 uncultured Propionivibrio sp.
CAAGCTGCCTGCGCCATTCGGAGCCGGTCTATATCGAAATCCCGCGCGACATGGTTGCCCAGCCTTGCGCACCGGTCGTTCGCGCGCCCAGTGCGCCGGTCGACGAGGAAGCGCTTGACGCCTGCGTCGATGAAATTCTCCAGCGCCTTGAACAGGCCGCCTCACCCGTGCTGATGGCCGGTATCGAAGTCCGCCGCTTCGCGCTGGAAGACAAGGTCGCCTCGCTTTCGCGCCGCCTGGGGCTACCGATTGTCACCAGTTTCATGGGCCGCGGCCTGCTCGCCGAACACGACGCGCCGCTGCTCGGAACGTACATGGGCGTTGCCGGACTACCCGAAGTCACCCGCCTGGTCGAAGAATCGGACGGCCTCTTCCTGCTGGGCGAGATTGTCTGCGACACCAACTTTGCCGTTTCGGAAACCAAGATCGACCTGCGCAAAACCATTCAGGCCCTCGATGGCCGGGTCAGCATCGGCTACCACCACTACACCGACATTCCGCTGACTGCACTGGTCGAACGCATGCTGAACAAATTGGCGAACGACGACCGACCCTTCACCATCAAGCGCCAGACCTACCCCCACCATCTGCCGGCAGACGAGACCAGTATCACCCCCACCGACATCGCCACGGCGGTCAACGACCTGATGGCCAGACACGGCAAGATGCCGATCGCCTCGGACATGGGCGACTGCCTGTTTACGGCGATGGAAATTGAACACACCGCGCTGGTCGCACCCGGCTACTACGCCACCATGGGCTACGGCGTGCCGGCCGGCCTTGGCTTGCAGGCGGCAACCGGACAACGACCGCTGATTCTGGTCGGCGACGGCGCCTTCCAGATGACCGGCTGGGAACTCGGCAACTGCCGCCGCTACGGCTGGGACCCTATCGTGCTGCTGTTCAATAACGCCAGCTGGGAAATGCTGCGCACCTTCCAGCCCGAATCCTCGTTCAACGATCTGGGGCACTGGGGTTACGCCGAGATGGCCGCCGGAATGGGCGGCGACGGGATGCTTGTAACGACGCGCGCCGAACTGCAAGCCGCTCTGGAAAAAGCCGTGAACACCCGCGGACGCTTCCAGCTCATCGACATCGCCATTCCACGCGGCGTGCTCTCGAACACCTTGCAACGCTTCGTGGCCGGCGTGAAGCGGCTTTCAGCGACGCAATAGGGGGAATGAGTGGCTGATTGCAGCCCTTTCCTGCCATATGACACTCAAAAGTCATCCGGCGGCTTGCTGATCAAAAACCCGTTGTCGATGATCAGGGAGAATGCTTCGATTTCGCCAACTTTGAAGCTAGCCCTGTTTACTCAGCCAATGCAACAAGGCCACAAACAAGGTATCAGGCTTCACCGGCTTGATAATGAAGTCATTCATGCCGGCCTTAATGCAGCCAGCTTTGTCGTCCGCAAAGGCATTTGCCGTCATGGCGATTATGGGCACCGCAGCTCCATTGGGCAATTGCCGAATCTGCCGCGTGGCTTCCAACCCATCCATATTCGGCATCTGCATGTCCATCAGGATCAGGTCGTATGCGTTCCGGGATGCAAGTTCGACAGCCTGGACACCGTCCTCAGCAGTATCCGCCACCAGTCCGACGTCGCCAAGCGTTAGCAGGCCAATCTCGCGATTGATCGGTTCATCTTCTACCAACAGAATTCTCTTGCCTGAGTAATCCCGCTTCAGGGTTTCCTCGGCATTGGTGATGGAATGAGCAGAGATAGTGCCACATTCCGTGTCGCCCTTCCTCAAGCGGACGGTTAGCCAGAAGGTGCTGCCCTTACCCAGTTCGGTCTCAACCCCAACATCCCCCCCCATGAGCTGGGCAATCTTGCGGGTGATAGCTAGCCCCAGTCCCGTTCCACCATATTTTCGGGTGATGGAGTTATCAGCCTGCTCAAAGGTCGAAAAGAGTCTGGTGAGAGCTTCCGGTTCAACCCCCGGTCCAGTATCACTGACCTCAAAGCGCAGCAGATCAGTATCAGGGGTTTCTTCAACGACCTCGGCGCTAAGCTTAATGTTGCCGCGCTCGGTAAATTTAACTGCGTTGGACAGGTAGTTAAGCAAGGCCTGCTGCAGGCGGGTGCGATCCCCAATGAGTTTGTCGGGCAAAACGCCGGTTTTGATGGTGTAGCTCAGCCCCTTCGCTTTGAGCTTGGCACTGACCATGCTTGAGATGTTCTCGATCATTTCCTTAGCGCAGATCACATCTTCGGCCAGTGAGAACTTGCCGGCTTCAATTTTGGAGATATCGAGTACCGCATTGATGATTCCGAGAAGGTGCTCCCCGGCTGCCTCGATCTTGTCGAGTTTGTCGGTTTGCTGGGGGGTAGCCCCGCTGCGGCGCAGAATATGTACCATGCCGGTAATGGCATTCAGCGGAGTACGAATTTCATGGCTCATGTTGGCCAGGAATGCGCTCTTGGCAATGTTCGCTGTTTCAGCAACTTCCTTGGCTTTAGCCAGTTCTGCCGTACGCTCTTCCACCAAGTGTTCAAGATGTTGGCGATGTTCAACAAGTTCCTGTTGAATAGTCTTTATCTCTGTAATGTCGGTATGAGTTCCGCACATGCGCAGAGGCCTGCCATCTGCATCGCGTTCCATCACGTTGGCTTGGTCAAGAATCCATCGCACGCTTCCATCCTTATGGAGCATCCGATATTCAAGCCGATGTATGCTGGAGCGTCCCTCGAGTACGGCGTTTATGGAATTCCAGGCGCGGTTACGATCGTCTGGGTGAATGAAATCGGTCCACTGCTTGGTTGTTTGCTGTATTTCACGATGGGTATAACCCAGTATCACAGCCCACTGCTCGTTCCGGTCGACTTTTCCAGCCGCAATATCCCAGTCCCAAAAACCGAGTTCTGATCCTTGGAGGACAAATCGAAGTTGCTTCTCGCTGTTCTCAAGCGCCCGTTCAGATCGCTTGCGCTCGGTGATGTCCTGCATGGCGCCGATCATCCGAATGGCTTTGCCTTGTTCATCGCGCAGTACATAACCGTGATCCACGACGTCCGCATAGACGCCGTCAGCTTTCCGAAAACGGTACTCGCCTTGCCAGATATCGAGTGCCGGATTGCCCACAACAGCAAAGAAAGATTCGTGCACTCGGTCCCGGTCCTCCGGGTGCACCCGATCGACCCACCACTGCGCGTTCACCGGGTGCTCGACAATCTCGGTCCATCCGAAAACGGATGTCCCAGCCTCATTCCACTGCTGGGTATCCTGGGCGATATCCCAGTCCCATATGACGTCGTTGGCCGCCTTGTTCGCGAAACGATAGCGTTCAAACATCGCAAGGAGCTCTGCCTCTACCCGCTTGCGTGAAGTAATATCAATACAGAGACCGACCATGCGCAGAGGATGCCCTTGCTCGTCATAAGACGTGTCACCCACGGCATAGATCCAGCGCGTTTCCCCAGATGGCAGAACAATGCGATATTCGCTAATCAGCGGAACGTGGTCTTGAATGCATTTTTCAATGCGTGCTTCGGCAGCCACCAGGTCGTCAGGGTGTAGTGCGGTGCGCCAGGCATCGAAGCTCGCTTCCGTCGTGGCTGGATCAAGTCCAAACAGACGGAAGAATTCAGGAGTCCAGGACAACTTGCCGCTGCCGAAGTCCCAATCCCAGAACCCGGCGTGAGCAGCCTGTTGCGCCAAGGACAGGCGCGTATTCGCCTCGCGCAAACCAATCTCCTGCTGCCTGCGCTGCGTGATGTCTTCCGACACAATGACAATGCCACCGACAGTGCCATTGTCAGCGTACCAGGGGTGCATTTCCCATTTAATCCATTGAACTGCTCCGTCTTTCCGTTCAAAGAGCTCTTGGTCACCGCTTGCAGACCCACCATGCATGCCCCGTTGATGAACGGCTTTCCACGTTTCCGGAAGATCAGGAAACACCTCGTAATGTGAGCGACCAATCAGGTTCTGGTCGCCCAGTTGGTAGTCATCGTTCCAGCGCCTGCTCGCTGCGATGTAACGCATGTCGCGGTCAAACATGGCAATGGCCGCAGGTGCTTGTTGGATAAATACGCGCAACAACTCCAACTGCGACGTCAATGTACGGGCATGTCGAAACCACATCTGTTGAATCAACAAGTACAGCAGCAGCGAGGTGACAAGGACAAAACCTAGCCCTTTTATTTTGCCAACCTCCCCGGCCCTGACTGCATCGCCAATAAGTGCGAATAACACCGTATCGGAGACCATGATCCACAATGCCGCAAACAAAGCGTAGATGAGTACCACCTTGAGGGCACTTCGTTGCTGGCTTTGGGATAGATAGCGAGGACGCATTCGACTGAAGGCAGGCACAGGAAAGTTTTCAGGTTAGTACTAACCGCTTCTGTTGCCAAGCATAGGTCACCAAGACTGGTTTGAGTGCAACGGAAGGGTCGGTCGCCAACAAAATCGCTCGTCTGGTTTTTAATTACCTGGCGGCCATCCGTGCCTTCTAACTTAGACAACAGCAATGCCTCCTCGTAGCCGAATCCTGCCCGATGAAATCAAGCAGCTCAAGCACTGACCCAAGCACATTACCGTACCACCGCCCTTTTCATCGCGACTGGCCTATACTGTTTGCCCGAACTTTCACCTTTGAGGAAATCTCATGGGTATTCTCGACTGGTTCAAGAACCGCCCCGGGCAATACGATCCGGATCGCGCTTCGGCGGAGCTCGTTCAGTGGGCGAGCGACAAGGCGGCCACGCTGATCAACCCACGCCTCAAACTGCTGCCGAATTATCAGAAACGCCTGCAGCCGGCCATCGAAACGACCGTTGCCTTTTTGCGCTCGCAAATCACGACTTTTCCGGTTGCCCACCAGCTCTCGCCGCAAAACTGGTCGTCCGACCCTTCGCTGCGCGCGTTTTTTGTCGCAGCGTCTGACATCACCGCAGTCATTGGCCGTTCGGACAACCTGCGCACGCTATTTGACAAATTCCCCGATCTTGACGAGGCCTGCGTAGTGCTTGGCATGGCCATCAAGGAACAAAAAACCTTTGGCATGGCGCTGCAGGGCGACATCGTCCAGCGCGACGTAGCCCAGATCACCGTGAGTTTTTCCGACCATCGCGCGCGCATTTGCAGCCACGATGAACCACGCTTGCGGCGCATCATTGGCGTCGAGGTATACGAATACCTCCTCGCCCATGCCCTTGCCGAAATCGGCGAAGAGCGTGCCGAACGGAAGGAACTGCAGGAAAACCGTTCGCTGATCCGCTCTCGCCTGCGTTTGCTCCAGCAACACGGCCCCGGCTTGGGCTCGATGTTTGGCGGCGATCCGGCCAAGCAGGAAGAACAGGCAAAGCTCACCGCAGAATTGGCTGAAAACGAGAAACAGCTGGAAGCCATCGGCAATAACGAGAATCTGCTTGAATCCGAATTCGAATGCCTGAGCAGCGTTCTCAGCAACCCTGAGCGTACCCTGCATTTCGAAGCGCAGAACCTGCGCCTGAACACCATGAA
>CAZZDF010000132.1:0-5467 GCA_964652915.1 uncultured Propionivibrio sp.
GCCAAGTTGATCAGCGAAATGAATGCTTCGAACAGCTCCTGCAACTGGTTAACCAGAAACCGGTTGGTCAACGCCACCGCCGCCTGCGAAGCAAGCGATTCAGCCAGACGCTGATCGGCGTTGGTAAACTCACAAACCAGGCCCGTTTCCTGGTCAATGGCATTGATCAGTTGCAGCACGCCGATGATTTCGTTGTCATGATTCTTCATCGGCACAGTCAAAAACGACTTCGAGCGATAGCCGGTCACCTGGTCGAATTTTCGCGTCCCGGAAAAATCAAACCCCTCGGCGACATAGGCGTCGGCGATATTGACGGTCTCGGAGTGAATCGCCGAGTACGCCGCCACCAGAGAGTTATTTGGCTCGCCGTTCTCACGATAGAGCGGCAGATCGTTGAACTTGGCCGAAATCGGCTGCCCGGTCGCTCCACCAAAGGCAATCTTCAGCGAATCCGTGCGCACGATCTCAAAACGCAGACTCTGCTGATCCTCGCTCATGCGGTAAAGCGTTCCGCCGTCGGCATGGGTGATGGTCTTGGCGGCAAGCAGGATGTTTTCCAGCAAGCGGTCGATATTCGACTCGTTCGAGAGCGACGCACCAATCCGGTTGAGTTTCTCGAAACGCTGAAACAAGGCAGTCATCGTATCCATGCGACGCCCTCCTATTTAATGCAGACGGAACGTACCTGTTTGATATCGGTAATCCCAGACAATATCTTCTCGATACCGTCCATCTTCAGCGTCCGCATGCCTTCGTTGATCGCCGTGGCAAACAGCTCAGCAACACGGGCGTGTTCCTGAATCTGCTTCTTCAACTGATCGGTACCGATCAACAGCTCGTGCAGGCCGACCCGCCCCTTGTAACCGCTATCGCTGCATTCTGGGCAGCCCTTGGCACGATACAAGGTCAGTTTTCCGTCCTTGCCGTAGGTCTCCACCCACTCCCGGTAAATTGCATCCGCTGCCGCCTTGGGATCTTTTTTCCAATTATCGGTATTGGCTAGATCTTCACAGTACTCGGCAAGCAGGTGTTTGATTTCCTCAGGTGACGGCTGATAAGCCACCTTGCACGATTTGCATAAGCGCTTGGCCAGACGCTGCGCCAGAATCCCGAGCAGCGCATCGGCGAAGTTAAACGGGTCCATGCCCATGTCAAGAAGACGGTTGATCGATTCCGGCGCACTATTGGTGTGCAAGGTCGCAAAAACGAGGTGGCCGGTGAGTGAGGCCTCAATACCGATCGACACCGTTTCCTTGTCCCGCATTTCACCGACCATGATCACATCGGGGTCGGCACGCAGGAAGGCACGCATGACCGTGGCAAAATCCAGCCCGGCTTTCTTGTTAACCTGAACCTGACGCAAACCCTTCTGAGTAATTTCGACCGGATCTTCCGCCGTCCAGATCTTCGTGTCCGGCCGATTGATGTAGTTGAGGATCGAATGCAGTGTCGTCGTTTTGCCGGAGCCAGTCGGGCCGCAAACGAAGAACAGCCCGTAGGGTTTACTGACCACGTCCTTCAAACGCGCAAGATTGCTAGGACTCACGCCCAGCTTGTCCAGCGGAATCGGCTCACCGGCGGCAAGGATACGCATGACCACGTCTTCCATCCCGCCCGCGGTAGGCACCGTAGCCACCCGCAACTCAATATCAAGCGGACCGAACTTCTTGAACTTGATCTTGCCATCCTGCGGGCGACGTTTTTCGGAAATATCGAGATCGCACATGATCTTGATCCGCGCCACCAGCGCGTTGCGGTACGACGCCGGGATTTCAATATAGTTACCGAGCGACCCATCCTTGCGGAAGCGGATCAAGGTTTTTTCCTTGCCGGGGGCCGGCTCGATATGGATATCCGACGCCCCCTGCTGGTAAGCCTCGACAATAATTTTGTTGACCAGTTTGACCAGTTCATTGTCGGCTGCCGCGCTCAGATCATCGGAACCAGTGCCTCCCGACTCACCCGATTCATCCTCATCAAGACCGGACAGCAGGTCGCCGACCGAGCCCATGTCGGAAAGCGCGCCGTAATACTGATCAATGGTCTGTAAAAACTCGGCATGCGTCGTGACGCGATAAACGATCTGGCTCTTGGGGAAGATATTGTTGACGATCCGCGCGCCCCGGATACGCTCGGGGTCCATCGAGATCACCACGATTCCGTCGCGCCCTTCTTCGATCGGCAGCCACTGATTGGTCTCGACGTAATCCCGCTTGAGATTCTTCAGCAAATCGACAGGCTTGATCCGATCGTTACGGAAAGGCTCATAGGGAACGCCAAAGAAACGCGACAAGGCACTACCGATCGCTGCCGGCTTGACCTGAAACTCCTTGATCAGCACCTCCTCAAGATCGACCCCTTTCCTCCGCGCCGAACGCTGCGCAAGGTCGATCTCGCCTGCCGAAATGATTCCGTCCGAAACCAGCGCGTCGTACTTCGACTGCACCACCTGACGCGGCCGCTGCCGTTGGGTAAAGGCCACCGCCAAGGTCTGCGCCAGACCAAGCACGCCCTCCTCGGCAAGCGCCGAAAAGCGATGATCATCGCGGCTGTTGATCAACTGCACCACACCGAGCAATTCATTGTTCTGCGCGCTGACTATCGGTGCTGCGAGCATCTGCTTGGAACGATAGCCAGTCCGCTTATCGACTTCCTTGAGAAAACGCATGCTCGGGCTAAAGCTCTTCAACTCCACATCGTCATAAACATCATTGACATTAACCAGCTTGCGCATCACCGCAACGTAACCCGCCACGCTCTGCTCGGAAATCGGCAATTTGATGTCTTTGAAGGAATTGAGTCCGGTCTTAACCTTGGAGACAATGTTCTGCTTGTCTTCGGCAGCCACGTAAATGGTCAATCGATCACAATTGAACAACTCGCAGATGTCCTGCGACGTCTCAAGCATGATTTCGTCGATATTATTGGTCGCGTGAATTTTGTTGGTTACCTGCTGGAGGTTCTTGAGGAACTCCAAACGACTATTCGCATCCCCGACTGCTGAATTTTCCATTGGTTTACTCTGTTCTTCGATAGAGGCGGGGCGTCAAGGCTCAACAATACCAAGAGGAGGCGTTCTCACGCCCCAGGCAACTCGCAAACCTTGAGTCCCCCGTCAAGATAACTGGCACGGTAACCCCGTTGAGAAAGAAGGAAGGCCGCCGCCGAGGCGCGCCGCCCGCTCTGGCAATAAACAACGTATTCGCGGTTACGATCGATCACATCAATCGCATTGCGGATTTCACTCAACGGCACATTCACCGCCCCCGGCAACCGATAGTTCCTGTATTCGGAGGGATAACGCACATCAAGCCACTGAGCACCCGCAGCAATATGCTGCTCGGCCTGGCGCCAGGAAAGCTTGCGGAGCAAAGGCTCGCGCAGCAGCTCAATAAAGTCTTCCTTGTTGAGCCGCAGCAAAACGCCATCCGACTTCATGCTGACCGTCGCGTTGCGCGTTCCCTCGACAATCAGCGCTTCTTCGCCAAACGCATCGCCGGCCTTCAGTTCGGCCAAAGGCATGTCGACACCGCCCACTTTACGAGTCACCAGACAACGGCCACTTTCAATGATGTAGTAATAGTCGCCGACATCACCCTGCTTGAGAATAACTTCGCCTGCAGTCGTCTTGACCCGGTCAAAACGGCGAAACAGCTCATCGATGCTCGCCGTCGGCAGGCGCGACAAAGCGCCATCCATCAGCGTACGCAAGCGGAAAACGCCAGACATCATGCGCCAATCGGTTACTTCCGGATGCTTTTCGGACACATCAACCCCAGCGCATAACTGATCCCAGGTCATGGCGATGTCGAGCACCTCGTCATCGATGCGGATCAACTCGATGTCAGTAATGGCCTTGGCCTCAAGCAGCGCCGGAGAGCGTTTGGCCAACGGCCAAAGCGCCTGGTCACTGCCGCCAACCACTACGCTCACCGAACCATCGGCAAAGAGCAGTTTGAGCTCGCCAGACAACAGATAAACCGACTGCCCCTGAACACCCTGCAGACGAAATGGATCCATCCCCCGGGCAACACGTTCAGTAGCGCACAACGCCGACAGCTCGTGCAAACGCATTGCGGAAAGCGCGCGAACCGGCTCCAGTTGATGCAATACACTGGTGCCGCCATCCTGTGTCATCGACAAAGATTCGCTGGTCATGATTCAGAACTCGAATATCTGATGGTTTTGCAACATGTTGGGATTGAACTCCCCCGCGCATTCCTCGATCTCGCCCATGATCAGCTCGATCTGCCCCGGCTTCAGGTGCGAAATAAAAATACTCACTTCACGCTCCAGTTTCGCCAGCTCTTGGCCAAGCAAACTGGGGCAAAGGTGTTTGGACAAAACAGCCAGTCGCTTTTCCTGATTCGAAAAGGCGGTTTCGATAATCAGGTAGCGCAAATTGACAATTTTGTTGACCACCCGCCACAAGGCATCATTACTCGTGGTATCACCGGTAAACACAAGGCTGGCCTCGCCGGAATCGAGCTGATAGCCCACTGCCGGCACCGAGTGCTCGGCCGGAAGCGCCGTAATGACCCGACTTCCAAGCCGCGTCTTTTGCCCGACACGAATCGCCTTGTATTGCATGACCGGCGTTTCCCGAATCGAAATCTCGCTGAAATCCGGCCAGATCGCCCAGTTAAACACATGGTTCTGCAATATCTGCAGAGTCGCCGTAGTGGCATAGACCGTTACCGGCGTATGCCGCATGTCGGCCACCGAATCAATCATCAAAGGCAAGGCGGCAATATGATCGAGATGAGAATGGGTAATGAAAACGTGGTCGATCATTGCCAGCTCGGCCAGCGTAAGATCGGCAACACCGGTGCCGGCATCAATCAGAATGTCGTGATCAACAAGCATCGACGTGGTACGCAAATGGCGCCCGCCGATTCCACCGCTGCAGCCCAGAACCCTGACTTTCATTGCCACCCCACTGATCTATGCGCCACCGGCGAGGACTCCGGACAAAAAGCTCCGGCGCATTTGGTGATCGCGTTCAAGCGCCATCAGCTCTTGAGAAAGAACTCCATCTTGATTCCCGCTAGTTCGATCACATCGTGATCCTGCAAGGGATGCGCCTGGGCATCCAGCGTCTGGCCGTTAAGCACCGGGAAGCTCGCGCCCTCGACATGCGTAATGAAATAACCGTGCGGGCGCTTGGCAATCACGGCCACCTGTACGCCCGGCTTGCCCAGCGTCGTCAAGGTCTTGGTCAATTCCAGTTCGCGCCCAGCATTGGCCCCGTTGAGAATCTGGATAGCCCCCAGAACCGGCGCGGCAGCTGGCTGCGGAGAAGCCGCGGCTGGCGCAGCGGCGGGCGCCTCGTCTGCCGGCTTGCTGGGCGTTGCCGAGATTTCCTCGCCAGGCGCCGACTTCAAGGGATTCTGCCGAATCACCATGGTTTTTTCGAAATCGGCGGCTTCGGCGTGCTGCACCTGCTCACTCACATACTTCAGCTTGT
>CAZZDF010000133.1:0-5451 GCA_964652915.1 uncultured Propionivibrio sp.
GCCCGCCCGATGGCACGACTGATTCAGGACACCATCCGCTCGGCGCTGGCCGATGAGCTGCTATTCGGCAAACTTGCGGGCGGCGGCCACGTCACCGTTGATCTTGACGAAAACGGCAAGGTCAAACTGCTGTTCGAAGAGGAAATCGAGGCGCTGGCCTGAGCGCCTCGATTCACTGGATAGCGGCAAAAGCGCCGATACACCGATAGCTCAAAGCTCCGACGGGTCGAGCCAATCCTCCGGACAAGACTCGACAACGCTCAGGAAAGCCGCCAGCACATCCGGGTCAAACTGAGTGCCTGCCGCATTGCGCATGTACTCAAGAGCCTTGTCAATCGGCCAGGGATCTTTGTAGATTCGCCGGTGGATTAGCGCGTCAAACACGTCGGCCACGGCGACAATCCTGCCGGCCAAGGGGATTGCATCGCCCTTCAGCCCTCGCGGGTATCCGTCGCCGTCATAGCGTTCGTGGTGACCTCCGGCAACCTGCGCGCCATAAGACAGGTAACTCTCTCCACTGATCATCTGCGCTGCCCGCTCGAGAATCATCTCGCCATTTCTGGCATGCTCCTTCATGATCTCCCACTCTTCCGGCGTATGCTTACCGGGCTTGAGCAACACTTGATCCGGCGTCGAAACCTTGCCCACATCGTGCAAAACCGCCGCCGAACCGATCATGGCTTTGAATACTTCGGTAATTTCGCTGCGGAACTTCCCCTGATCATATAAACGAGCAACTATCGCATTGGTCAAACGCTTGATTCGTCCAATATGCCGCCCGGTGCTTTCATCGCGATATTCGGCCAGATCGGCCAATGCAATGACGGTTGCCTCATTGGAGGCCCTGAGTTGCTGATAAAGGTACAAATTATCAAAGGCCGACGCCATTCGATCGCAAAACACGCTGAGCAAGTCCTTCTGGAAATCCTCAAGCGGCCAGGGCGGCGTAAAGACCAGAACGAAGCGATATCCGTTGTGCGTCGCGAAATGCAGGACATCGTAGGGATGTTCGTAATGGTTCCGCTCCATCTCGAAAACCTTGTCGATGAGCGGAAAAAACGGGTGCTTTTCGGAAAGCTTGCCTTGCGCAGGCAGTTCAGCGTACTGACCCGTTCCGGCGACGATCTCGTAGCCATGATCCTCGTCCGAAATTTTTCCACGAAGCCGTTTGGCACAAAACACACCATCGGCGCCCACCTCGAGAATAGCGCTCACCTGGGATAAAACCCCAGAGGAAAACTCCTGCAAAGAACTGTACTGGTACAGATTCTCGGTTCCCTTGAGAATCCTGCGCAGTCCTTGACGCGAGGAATCAATGACCAGCAGGCTTTCGTAGGTGCGCAACGAGGCGATCACCATGACAAACAGCTTGCGCGCGGTCAGCTCGGTTTTGGATTTGTAATCGTTGATATCGTACTCGACGATCACCTCTTCTTCCGGCGCCTGCCCCGGCTGACCGGTACGCAGAACGATCCGCACCAACTGATTGCCCAGCTCTTCGCGAATACGCCCGGCCAGAAGAAGGCCAGCGTTATCTGTTTCCATCACCACATCGAGCAGCACGATGGCGATATCCGGATGCTCGGCAAGCATGGCGTAACCTTCGGCCGCCGAATACGCCGACAGCAACTCCAGAGGCCGGTCGCGATAGCGCATATCGCGAAGCGCCAAACGGGTCATCGAATGAACGTCAGGTTCGTCGTCGACAATCAGGATTTTCCATGGACGAATAAACGCCATCTCTTGCATCACGATGGTGGTTTCGCCCTCGTTACCCTCATCGACCATCCACTCTTCATCGGGGCTATTCACTGCGCTCATTTCTGCCTCCGGTCATTTGCCTTGTCGCCCGATATTCTCGGGACACGCACGGTAAACTTCGTATCTTCGCCCGGCTTACTCGTCACTGTAATTGTTCCACCCAGTTTCTGCGTCACGATATTGAACACGATATTCAAGCCGAGCCCCGTGCCACCGGTCGATCGGCGTGTCGTAAAGAACGGCTCGAATATCTTGTTCATATCTTCGGACGGAATCGTCTTTCCGCTATTGGCACACTCGATGTTAACCCAGTCTCCGTCCTCAACCCAAGCGCGAATCGCAATTTCTCCTTCGGCGCCTTCATCGAAACCGTGAACCAGGGCATTGGTTATCAAATTAGTCATTACCTGTGCCAGCAAACCGGGGTAAGTATCCATTGCCAGCCCTTCCGGACAGGTATACCCGACCTTGATCCGCGTGTTCTTGTACTTGGGTCGCAAGCTCGTCAGAACCTCTCCAAGATAGGTATTCAGATCAATGTCCCGCCGCTGCTCGGAAATTTCGTCGACGGCCACCTGTTTGAAGCTTTGCACCAGATGCGCCGCTCGCTCGGCATTGCTTTGTACCAAGACAGCGCCTTCGGCAATCGAAGCAATGAACTGCAGTATTTCGGATTTCTTGACCCCACCAGCATTCAGGGCTTTTTCGATACGCTTGGTTTCTTCCAGAATAAACGAGGCGCCCGTCACCGCAACACCAACCGGAGTATTGATTTCATGCGCGACACCGGCAACCAGCGAGCCAAGCGCGGCAAACTTGTCCGACGCCACCAGGCTCTCCTGCGCGCTCTTCAAAGACTCCAGCGCATGAGTCAAGTCTTCATTAGTCTGACGCAAGCTCTTCTCGGCTTCGATACGTCGCTCAATATCCGACATCAACCGCCGCTCGATCTGATTAAAGGCTTCGACCACTTCGCCGAACTCGTCTTCCCCTTTGAGCTCAAGCATGCCGGCCTGCGGATTCATGGCCAGAGACTTGAAAGCATGCGAGAGCGCGGCCAACGGCGCAATCACTACGCGACTCATCACAACAAACAGCACCAGTCCAAGACAAAGATTCAACATCACAATTTCAAAAACCCGATGGCGAATCTGCGCCGCCAACAAGTTCTCCACATGCTGGCGGGTAAAAACGATTTGCGCGAAACCCAGCTCGAGACCATCCGCTTCGCCTTGCAAACTCGGGGCTTTGCCGGCACGCCAACGCAACGGCAGCCGCTGTTCCTCGACCAGATCGCCAACAACCTCCTTGTTCGACGCCCGATCCGCCCACACCAGTTTGGCGTCCGACTGCCCGTCCGGCGCACCCTCAGCCTCGCCCACCTGGTCATAGCCGGTCTCATAAACACGAATTGAAGCCACGTCGGGAGAAGCCAGTTCGGCGCTGACCAGATCGGCAATCGTCTTGTTGTCGCGATTCCAAAGCGCAAGCACCAGACTCATCTGCAACCGATTGGTCAGTTCCTGTTTCCGCGCCTGATAGTCGGCATTCAACTGATCGCGCAAAGAAGAATAGGAGAACACGCTTGACAGGATCAGCACCAGAGTCAAGAGAAAAAAGAGCAGGAAATTAAGCTTGAATCGCATACAAAAATCCCCGGCCTGATCGTCTCGGCATTAACCTCATCAACGCGCCAAACCGCACCAGCAACCCCTGCCGGAACAACAAAGCGCGACTAAAGCAACTTGTCGACACAACAACTCGCCATCCTTTCCCCGCCGAATCACAACACCACCTGCGTTCCAAGCTCGACCACCCGATTACTCGGGATCTTGTAAAAACTGGTGGCGCTACCGGCATTACGGTACATGTAAACGAAGAGTTTTTCACGCCATAGCATCATGCCTGCACCAACTCGTGGAATCAACGTCGCCCGCCCAAGGAAGAAAGACGTCTCCATCATGTCGATCACCAGCCCCTGTTCGGCGCAAAGGGAAAGCGCCAGCGGAATATCCGGCTCATCCTTGAATCCATACTGCACCGTCAAGCGGTAAAACCCGCCCTTGAGCGTTTTGATCTCGACGCGATCGATTTCCGGAACATAGGGAACATCAAACACCTCGACCGAAACAATCAGCACCCGTTCATGCAGTACCTTGTTGTGCATCAGGTTGTGCAACATCGCGTTGGGCACGTGGATGTTTTCCGCCGCCATAAACACCGACGTTCCCATCACGCGCACCGGTTCGGAAATCAACAGGGCATCAATGAACGGCTCCAGTTCGATGGACTCGCCACTGGTTCGCTCGGTCACCATCTGGCTGCCCCGCTTCCAGGTACTCATCAACAGGAAAACCAGCGCACCGGCAGCCAGCGGGAACCAGCCCCCATCGGGAATCTTGAGGACATTGGCAAACAGAAAAGTCAGCTCAACGACCAGAAAAGCCATAAAAAGGGCAATCGCTCGTTTCCAGCCCCAGCCCCAGCTCTTGGCCGCCACAAAGGTCGCGAGAACCGAAGTAATGACCATATCCCCGGTTACCGCAATTCCGTAGGCCGCGGCAAGGTTGTTGGTCGATCGAAAACCGAGGACCAGAATCACCACGGCGAAGAACAGCCCCCAATTGACTCCCGGCAAATAAACCTGCCCTTGCGTCTTCACCGAAGTGTGCTGAACTTCAAGACGAGGCAAAAAGCCCAACTGCATGGCCTGACGCGTTACCGAAAAGGCTCCGGAAATCACCGCCTGCGAAGCGATCACCGTCGCCAGTGTAGCTAGCGCCACCAACGGCAGAAGCATCCAATGCGGGGCAAGATGATAGAACGGATTTTCCGCCGCTTCCGGATGCGCCAGCAACAGGGCGCCTTGTCCAAAATAGTTGAGCATCAGCGCGGGCAAGACAAAGCCGAACCACGCCTGGCGGATCGGCGTACTGCCAAAATGCCCCATATCCGCGTAAAGCGCTTCGGCCCCGGTCACCGACAAAACCACCGCGCCCATCGCCACAATGGCAATGCCGCGATTTTCGACCAGGAAGAACAAACCGTAAGTCGGACTAAAAGCGCGGAGAACCTCTGGACTGGAAACGATGTTGTAGATTCCCAAGCCACCCAAGGTAGCAAACCACAGCAACATCACCGGCCCAAATAGCGCTCCGACCGACCCCGTTCCCTTGCGCTGAACAAAAAACAACACAAATAGCACTGTCAGCGTGAGCGGGATGACGAAGGGCCGGAAAGCCGGAGTTGCCACATCGAGACCTTCAAGCGCCGAGAGAACCGAAATGGCCGGGGTCACCATCCCGTCTCCGTAAAACATTCCGGCGCCGAGCAGTCCGGCCAGCATGATCGCCCGCTGGTATTTCGGCTGCCCCTTGGCGCCCTGCAGCGCCAAAGCGATCATGGCCATGATGCCGCCTTCGCCGCGATTATCGGCACGCATGATAAACACCACGTACTTGATCGAAACAATAATGATCAAGGACCACAAGATAAGGGACAGGATGCCGAGGACATTTTCCGGGGTCAGCGGAATCGGATGGATTCCGGCAAAAACCTCTTTCATCGTGTACAACGGGCTGGTGCCGATGTCACCATAAACCACACCTAGCGCCGCCAGCGCCAGTGCCGCCTGTTGCTTCTTGTTTAACGTCGCTCCCTGATACATTCGAGCTTCACTTTCTATTGTGG
>CAZZDF010000134.1:0-5439 GCA_964652915.1 uncultured Propionivibrio sp.
GGATCAAAGCGCTTCACGGCTTTCATCAGGCCGATATTGCCTTCCTGAATCAGGTCGGCATGCGGCAGACCATAGCCGAGATAGCCGCGGGCAATGGCGATCACCAGACGCAGGTGCGAAAGCACCAACTGACGCGCCGCATCGAGGTCATCCTCCTCGCGGAAACGCGTAGCCAAGCGAAACTCTTCCTCTTCACTCAGAAGCGGAAACTGCTTCGCCGCCTGAATATAAGCATCAATGTTGCCAATCGCGGAGATTGTGGGAAAAGTCAAAGCCTGTGTCATCTGTGTTTGCACCTCATAGGTTATTGGGTTGATTAGATTTTAGCACTCCACGCATGAGAGTGCTAAAACCAGTAATAGTTTCTTGTATCAATCTGTAATCCTGACAATTAAAGTCAACAACTGCTGTCGAGATTCGTGTCATTGAGCACCTCGGTAACCAGATCCAACAAATGGCTGCTGGATACCCGCAAAGCATTCAAGTGCTCCTGCTGAACAGGATCAAGGTGAGTCCTGGCGAGCAACTGCGCCATACCAATAATGCTGTTTAGCGGTGTTCGCAATTCATGTGAGAGGTTCGCCAAGAATGCTGATTTTGCATTGTTGGCAGAGTCAGCGAGCCGTTTTGCATGCGCCAGTTCGCGGGTCCGTTCTGCAACCAAAGCTTCCAAGCTGTCCTGATAGCGCTTCAATTGAGCTTCCTGCTGTTTCTTTTCCGAGATATCCATTGCGTAAACAACGCGATTGGTAGGCTCACCATTTTTGTCATATAGCAGAGTCATATCCAGCAGGACCGGGAAGATTCGTCCGTCTTTACAGACGTGTCTCGTTTCCAGCACCATATGTGAGGACTTGATTGTTGACATGTGCTGGACGAATTCGCTCCGCTCTTGTTCAGGAATGATCTTTGAAATAGGGCTGCCAGCCAATTCACCTTGGGTGTAGCCTCGACCCCGCGCAAACGCCGGATTGACGGCCAGAAAGACGTTTCGCTTCGCATCGGAGATGGCCAGTCCGAGATCCGAATGCATGAACGACTCAGACCACAGCAGAAGTTCAGCTTCGGCAACCTTTTTTTCCGAGACATCGCGATTACTGACGCGCCGTCCGAGGTATTTGCCTTCCTCGGAATGCACGGATTGGCAGCAGTGGCTAACCCATCGATTTTCACCATCTTTTCGAACGATTCTAAATTTCATCTCGTGGGCAGGCGATAACGCACAGGTCTCTTCCAAGTGAGCAGCGAAAGTTGCACGGTCTTCAGGAAAAACTATTTTCGTGAGCAGTCCCGGGTCTGCAATGAACTCGTCCGGCCGATAGCCTGAGATACGCTCGCAGGAAGGGGAGACATAAAGCAGCGCCCCTTCCGGGCTTTGCCAATACTCCCAGTCGTAAGTGAAATCGGCGACCGTACGGAGTTGCTCAGCATAGCGTCGGGTCTCCTCCTCGGCCTCAAATTGCCTTGTTGCATCGATACAGATGCCCTGCATATGAAGTGCTTTGCCGGTCTGGTCATAGGCGGCCTCACCAACGGCATTGATCCAGCGCATCTTTCCGTCAGGCTGGCAGATGCGATATCTAGTGAATAGCTTTCGGTGATCGCGTATCGCCCGCTGGATTTCTTCCTCAGCATTCGCCCGATCGTCGGGATGCAATACCTTGCGCCAGACATCGAA
The DNA here is from genome assembly GCA_964652915.1 of uncultured Propionivibrio sp. Lineage (GTDB taxonomy): Bacteria > Pseudomonadota > Gammaproteobacteria > Burkholderiales > Rhodocyclaceae > Propionivibrio. The sequence goes on from CAZZDF010000134.1 coordinate 1,679, forward strand.
GCATGCCTTGTCACGTGATGCATCGAGACCAAAGAGATTGAACAAGTTATCGGACCAAGTTACCTGCCCGCTTATGATGTCCCAATCCCACGATCCGGCATTCGCTGCAGTTTGGGACATGTCGAGCAATTCGTAGGCCCGCTTCAGGGATTGCTCGTAAGCCTTTTCCTTGGTGACGTCCGTAATCACCATGCGGCACTCCTGCTGGGATTCGTCGGAGATTCCGTCGATGATGACAAGGGCTTCCGGTCGTTGACTATTGGCTGCAAGAGTAGTTGCCATCCTGTGGTGTCCGGGGTTCCCGAACACCTGTTTCAGGAACTCGATGAATACCTCTCTTTGATCGGCAACAAGGCTCTCGACGAAGCGATGGAGTTTTACTTCAGAACGCTTGATTCCAAGCAAAATGGCCGCTGATAAATTGATTTGCTTGAGTACGCCGAGCGTATCGACCGAGGCATAGGCCACGGGGGAGAAATTGTAGATATCCGCGTAACGTTCCCGCAGTAGGTCTGCTTCGGCATACGACTCGATCAGTTCCTCCATCTGAATATCGTGCAGGTGTCTGCGTACTTCAAGTTCTGCAACCAGCCGGCCATATTCGGACATAGAAGACGGCTTGGGGATGCCGGCATCCCTGGCACGCTCTTCTGCCAACCGGCGCATCGACACCGGATCGGGGCGCCTGCGATAACGCCAGAGCTTATCAGCCAGCTTGGGCGGCAATTGCTGTTCGTACTTACGGATTATCTCTCGACAATTGCAGGCCCTATGCTCCAGTGCCTTCAAATCCAAGAGGCTTACCTTTCCCCGCACATACTCGATCGCACCGGCACTTTGCAATGCCGCTGCCGCTTCGCTGATGGCCTCCCGGCGAACTCCGAGTTGCCCGGCCATGAAGGCATGGGTCAAAGTGAAATTTCTCTGACCGGACTTATCGGCAATAATAAGCAACCAACCACACAAGCGTTGTTCGACGCTATGGTGCGGGTTACAGACGGCGGTCTGAGCGAAGCTGAACGTGGCCAACTGGCCATAGCGCAGCACCATCCACAACAGACTGCCGCTCTGATCAAATTCCCAATCGACCAATTCACGACGCAGGCGATAGGCCACGCCATGGTTGATCGCCACGACATCATAGGGGTTCCTCTCGCTGCCGCTCATAACGGAGAAGCCCAACACCCCCTCATTGCCGACGATGACCAGGCTCGTCGCCTTCCCTTCACAATCCGAGACCGAGACCGATGCCGCCAAACTGACCGGGAAATAGAGATAGTCAATGGCCTCCCCTGACCGAAAGATCGTCTGGCATGGGGAAAACTCAACCGGCTCGAGTTCACGCTCGAGGCGCATGAATTCCTCGTGCTTGAGCGCTGCCAGCAACTGGTTTTGTTTCGGGGCAGGCGCTGCCATATCAGACACCTCCTTTGGTGATTTGCGTGTTCCGGACAAGCCATAAATCCCTGCGGACCACCCTACTCCGATGATCATCATCATTATGCGCGCCAGCGTACATAGTTTGGATGAAGTCCTGATTATGGTTGTTCATGAGCCTGAAATGATTCAGGCCATGAGCCACGGCTCACCAGCCCCCCCAAACCCAACAGGAGAAGGCCATGAAGAAGGTGCAACAACCGAAGAACAAAGGTATTTCAAGTCAACAGACTGTCGTTGTGCAGGACGAGGCCTTACAGTCATACATTGCCACGGCGGCCTACTTCCGTGCCCAGGAAAGAGGGTTCCAGCCCGGACAGGAAGTCGACGACTGGCTGGCTGCCGAGGCCGACATCAAGGGCAAGAGGACAGCATCCTGGGCGGCGTGACGCCCCCATCCCGCAAGGCGACACGCTGACTTGACGTGGCCGTGGCTGTACAGCGGGGTGAGTAGCCAAGGCTTCGATTTATCCGGCCTTGGCTAGGATTGGTGCCAAATTCATCACAACAGGCATAGATCGGCCACAACCGTCCAGTGCCGTTTTCACCACAAAGCAGCCGTTGGCAGGTGTTGGACAAAGCTAAACCACATCGGACGTTGAGCACGAAAAAACATTCACTATCCCGCCACACGGCGTTTGACGTTGAACCCGGCATAACCCTGACAATTGGGCACCATTTCCATCGAGACGATATTAACGTGCGCTGGCTGCGTGGCGATCCAGTAGGCTGCTTCGGCGACGTCCTCCGCCGTCAGCGGCTCGGTGCCTTCATAGACTTTCTCCGCAGCAGCGTCATCGCCGCGATAGCGCACATTGGAAAATTCGGTACCTCCGCACAGGCCGGGCGCAATGGTGCTGGCGCGTACGCCAGTACCCACCAAGTCGGCGCACAAGTTTCGGGTGAACTGATAAACAAAGGCCTTGGTCGCGCCATAAACATTACCGCCCGGATAGGCTGTCAATCCAGCCACCGAGCCGATATTGACGATCAGGCCGCGCCGGCGCTCGACCATGCCGGGCAGGACGGCGCGGGTCATCGCCACCAGGCCTTTGTTGTTGGTCTCAATCATCGTCTCCCACTCGTCGAGCGAGGCCACCTGCGCCGGTTCGGTGCCAAGCGCCAGACCGGCGTTGTTGATCAGCACATCAAGCGCCTGCCAGCCCTCTGGCAAGCCGTCCAGCATGCGCGGTATGGACGCCCGATCAGTCACATCCAGCGTCACCGGCAACAGGTTGTCGCCCAATTCGGCATGCAACTCTGCAAGCCGCTCCGTACGTCGCGCCGCAGCGATCACCCGATGCCCGTTGCACACAAACTTACGCGCCATCGCTTCGCCGAAGCCTGAACTCGCGCCGGTAATCAATACAATCATGAATCTCTCCCGGAAATAGCCGAACCCGGGGATTTTATCTCGTCGCAAAAGCGACAAGGCGCTGTTGCGAGATTCAGCGCTTAAAGCTTATGCCCGACTCCCAGATTCCTTTTATGCATCTGTTTGCCTCGCCGCCTGTCAGAGCATCGTATAATCAGCGTCTTGCCCCATTTTCAAGACGAAGCACAGCAATGACTCACGACATAAAAACTCATCTTGCCGATCTGATGCGCGCCGCGCTTAGCAGCGTCACCCCCGACCAAGGCGATGTCGCAATCGTTCTGGAACGCCCAAAACAAGCGTCACACGGCGATTTTTCCTGCAATCTGGCGATGCAATTGGCGCGCCCGATGAAGCGCAATCCGCGTGAGTTGGCGCAGCTTCTTCTTTCCGAAATCCCAAAATCGCCGTTCGTTGCCAAAACCGAAATCGCCGGCGCCGGCTTTATCAACTTCCACTTGTTACCCGCTGCCAAACTCGAAGTTGTGCGCGCCGTACTGGCGCAGGGCGAAGCCTTTGGCCGTTCGATGGCCGGCGGCAAACGCAAAGTCCAGCTCGAATTCGTTTCGGCCAACCCGACCGGCCCGCTGCACGTCGGGCACGGACGCGGCGCAGCCTACGGCGCCAGCCTTTCGAGCCTGCTGGCCTACGCCGGCTGGGACGTGACGCGCGAGTATTACGTCAATGACGCTGGGCGCCAGATGGACATTCTGGCCATTTCGGCATGGCTTCGTTACCTTGCCATCCACGGCGAGTCCATCGATTTCCCGCCCAACGCCTACCAGGGCGACTATGTGCGCGAGATGGCCGAGCAGATGAAGGCAGCGCACGGCGACAAGCTGGTTCGCCCAAAAGCCGCCCTGCTGCAGGACACGCCGGGACTGCCGGACGCCGCGCGCGCCGACGACGAAGCCAAGGCGCAGCGTGAAACGCATCTCGACACACTGAT
>CAZZDF010000135.1:0-5393 GCA_964652915.1 uncultured Propionivibrio sp.
TCCAGCGCGGCGAATGCCGTATAGCAACCGGCACAGCCGCAGGCAGCTTCCTTGGTACCTCGCGCATGCGGCGCCGAATCAGTACCGAGGAAGAATTTGCTGCTATGCGAAGTCGCCGCACGTATCAGGGCCTCGCGATGCGTCTCGCGCTTTAACACCGGCAGGCAGTAATAATGCGGACGCACACCACCGCTAAAGATCGCATTACGGTTGTAAAGCAAATGATGCGCAGTAATCGTCGCGGCCACATGGTCACCCGAAGCAGCCACAAACTGCGCGGCTTCCTGCGTCGTAATGTGCTCGAACACCACGCGCAACCCCTCGTGATGGCGCAGCAACGGCCGCAGCACCGTGTCGATAAAAACATGCTCGCGGTCAAAAATGTCGATGGCCGGATCGGTTACCTCGCCATGCACGAGCAAAGGCAGCCCCAACTTCTCCATCTCGGCCAAGGCTGCATTGCAATTGGCCAGATTCGTCACCCCGGCATCCGAATTGGTCGTCGCCCCCGCCGGATAGAGTTTGACCGCTTTGACAAAACCACTGGCCGCCGCAAGCCGAATTTCTTCCGCCGAGGTGTTGTCGGTCAAATAAAGCGTCATCAAAGGCTCAAAGCTCATTCCTGCTGGCAAGGCTGCAAGAATGCGCGCCCGATATTCAGCCGCCGCCGCAACAGTGGTTACCGGTGGACGCAAATTCGGCATGATGATGGCTCGGGCAAACTGCCGCGCGGAATGTGGCAACACCGCAGCAAGCGCCGCGCCATCGCGGAGATGCAGATGCCAGTCGTCGGGTCGGGTAATGGTGATTTGCATAGCGTTTCGTGTTCGGTTTTGTATTCGGTGAGATAGGTTAATTCTAGATTAAAAGAGTTCGGCGCGTTCCTCGCATCGACGCCTAAGCTTCCTTCAACCGCAAGGCCAATTCATACAGCGCGTTTTTTGCCATACCGGTTATCGCATGTGCCAGTTTCGCCGCCTGCTTGACCGGCAAGCCTTCTTCCAGCAGCAGCTTGAGCACCCGCTCACCCTCGCCGTCATCGGCAAGCTCCGGCGCGCCGGATACCAGCAGCACAAACTCACCGCGCTGACGGTTGGCGTCGGCCAACAGCCAGTCATACGCTTCACCCAGCGGGCAGCTATGAATTGTTTCAAATATCTTGGTCAGCTCCCGCGCCATGACGAGCGTACGCTGCGAACCAAGCACCAAGGCCAGGGAAGCCACAGCTTCCAAAATCCGGTGCGGCGCCTCGTAGAAGACCAGGGCATACGGCAAAGCGGACAATTCCCGCAGGGCCTCTTCCCGTTGCTTCGTCCTTGCCGGCAAGAACCCGTAAAAAAGGAAATGCGATTCAGCCAAGCCCGAAGCAGATAGCGCGGTCACCGCAGCACAAGCGCCTGGCAGCGGCACCACGCGAAAACCGGCGGCACGCACTCGCGCCACCAATCTCGCGCCAGGATCGGACACGGCCGGCGTACCGGCATCGGAAACCAACGCGACCGACTCGCCTTCGCTCAGACGCGCGATCACTTGCTGCGCGGCAGCCTCTTCGTTGTGCTCATGCGCCGCCAACATGCGGGCACTACAGCCGTACTGTTTGAGCAATGGCGCGCTATGGCGCGTATCCTCGGCAGCCACCCAGCTCACCTGCCGCAAAACCTCGATAGCGCGCTGGGTCATGTCGCCGAGGTTCCCGAGTGGCGTAGGGACTACATATAATGCGGAAGAATCGAATGTCATGGCGTCAGATCATCAATGAACAGTAACGATACCACGGCCGAAACAAGCAAGGCGATTGGCGACCGCGCCGAAGATCAATCTGCGCACTTTCTTGAGCGCCACGGTCTTACGGTGCTGGCGCGCAACTTCCGCTGTCGTGGCGGCGAAATCGACTTGGTCTGCCGCGACGGAAAGGCACTCGTATTTGTCGAAGTTCGCTTGCGGCGTAACGCCTCTTTTGGCGGGGCAGCGGCGAGCATCACCCAGGGCAAACAAAGGCGCATCATCCTCGCGGCGCAGCATTACCTTGCCATCCACGCAAAAAATGACGCCGATTGCCGCTTTGACTGCCTACTGCTTGACGGAAACCCTGAGCACCCCATCGAATGGATACGCGATGCCTTTTCTGCAGACTAGCCTAATCATCGCAGGTTTGCTGATCGCCCCCATGCTTCAGGCCGAAACGATCGGAATCCTGATTCAAAGCTCACCACTCGCCGGCAGCCAATACTATGCCGTCGAGAAACTTCGTGCGCTAATCAAGCCCGGCGACCGACTGACGCTCAGCCGCGAAACGGGCAACCGCCACGACCGCAACGCCGTACGCATCGACTGGAACGGGCAAAAGCTCGGCTACGTGCCGCGTGCCCAAAACCGCGTCATCGCTCGTGCACTGGACACCGGGGAAAAACTCGAAGCGCGCGTTACCAAGCTACGCAACGACCCTGATCCGTGGAAACGGATTGAGTTTGAGGTCTACCTGATTCTCTGATGTTAGACTAGCCACCCTCTTCGTAACCCCAGCAACAAATATCGAAATGGACATAATTTCCCGCATTGGCCAACAATTCGCCGACAGTGCCCAGACCAAGCTCGACGCCAGCGAGATGCTCGCTGCGCCAATCGCCGAAGCAGCCGAGGCAATGGTTGGCAGCCTGTTAGGCAACGGCAAGATCCTCGCCTGCGGCAACGGTGGCTCGGCTGCCGACGCACAGCACTTTGCCGCCGAGCTGGTCGGGCGCTTCGAAATGGAACGCCAGGGACTAGCCGCCATCGCCCTGACCACCGACAGTTCGATCATGACCGCAGTGGCCAACGATTATGGCTACAACACGGTTTTCGAAAGACAGGTGCGCGCGCTCGGTCACCCGGGCGATGTACTCCTGGCCATCTCGACCTCCGGCAATTCGCCGAGCATCGTCGAAGCCATCACCGCGGCGCACGACAATGAAATGCGCGTCGTCGCCCTGACCGGCAAAGGCGGCGGACAGATAGCCGAGTTGCTACGCGATACCGATATTCACATTTGCGTTCCATCAGACCGGACGGCGCGCATCCAGGAAGTTCATCTACTAACCATTCACTGCTTGTGTGATGGCATTGATTGTCTGCTATTGGGAGCTGAAGAATGAAAAAACGCCTTATCGCCACACTACTTCTGGGCGCTACCGTCCTTCCTGCCTTGCAAGGCTGCGTTACGGTCGTCGCTGCCGGCGTGACGGCTGGCGCCGTGGCAGCTTTCGACCGCCGTTCGGTAGGCACCCAAACCGAAGACGAATCGATCGAATGGAAAGCCAGTGCCCAAGTCAGCGACAAACTGGACGACAAGGCACACCTCAACTTCACCAGTTTCAACCGCAAGGTACTGATCACTGGAGAAGTTCCGACCGAAGAAGCCAAAACAGAAGCCGAATCCATCGTCGCCGCAATCAACAATGTTCAGGGCGTATACAACGAACTGGCCATTGGCCCCGCCTCTTCCTTTTCCGATCGCAGCAACGACTCCTATATCACGTCCAAGGTCAAGGGCAACTTTGTCGATTCCGGGAAATTCAACCCGATTCACGTCAAAGTCGTCACCGAAGCCGGCGTCGTTTTCCTGCTTGGACTGGTTACCCAGCCCGAAGCCGATGCCGCCATTCGTGCGGCCAGTTACACGCGTGGTGCCAAAAAAGTGGTCAACCTGCTCGAAATCATTACGCCGGCCAAAGCCCGCGAACTGGACATCACCCAATCGAACAACGGCAAGCAACAACCTGCCGAAGTCCGGAACCCGTAAAGGCTTCGCGCCGGGAAAAAACTGCGCATGGATGCTCTTCGACCTGAATTTGAAAACAAGATTGTCGCCCCCGGCGACCTCGCCACCCGCCTGAGACAACTGCCGCGCCCGCTGGTTTTCACCAACGGTTGCTTCGATATCCTGCACCGCGGGCACGTTACCCTGCTCGGACAAGCCCGCGCTCTTGGCGCGTCGATGGTCGTCGCGCTCAATTCGGACGCTTCGGTCAAACGCCTCGGCAAAGGCGACGATCGACCAGTCAACACGCTCGCCGATCGGCTGGCGGTAATCGCCGCGCTCGAATGCGTGTCGCTCGTCACCTGGTTCGACGAAGACACGCCGATTGAGCGAATTCTCGAATGCCGGCCCGAGGTTCTGGTCAAAGGCGGCGACTGGCCGGTCGACAAGATCGTCGGCAACGTCGAAGTCGCCGGCTGGGGCGGGAAAACCGTGTCGATTCCCTTTATTCACCAGAAATCAACGACGGCCCTGCTGGACAAGATCCGCAAACTATAAGGGGGATGCGCACAGCGCCTCCCCCTTATATCGCTGCAAAACCCCTCTTGCCGTTACAAGCGCTGCTCGACCCACGCCTGCACGGACGCCAGCGCCTGCGGCAGCTTGGCCGGCTCGGTACCGCCGGCTTGCGCCATATCCGGCCGACCGCCGCCCTTGCCGCCGACCTGCTGGGCCACCATATTGACGAGTTCGCCGGCCTTGACCTTGCCGGTCAGATCGGAAGTCACCCCGGCAATCAGCGTCACCTTGCCACCCGCTGTCGAGGCCAGCACGACAATGGCCGATTTGAGCTTGTCGCGCAGCTTGTCCATGGCATCACGCAGAGCAGGCACTTCGGCGCCGTCAATTGTTGCCGCGAGAACCTTCGCCCCCTTCACATCCACGGCGCGGGCAACCAGTTCGTCGCCTTGCGCAGCAATCTGCTTGCTCTTGAGCAAAGCCAGTTCGCGTTCAAGCTGACGCACCTGATCGAGAATCGAATGTACTCGCGTCGGCACGTCGCCGGGCTGCACCTTGAGCGTTCCGGCCACGCCGCCGAGCGCCGTTTCCATACCCTGCATGTAGGCCAAGGCCACATCACCGGTAATCGCCTCGACACGGCGCACGCCGGCAGCCACCCCGCCTTCGGCAACAATGGTAAACACCCCGATGTCGCCGGTGCGCCGCACATGCGTACCGCCGCACAATTCACGCGAAGAGCCGATATCGATCACCCGCACCTCATCGCCATATTTTTCGCCAAAGAGCATCATCGCGCCCAGTTTCTGCGCCTCTTCAATAGCCATCACGCGGTGCTGACAGTCGACGTTCTCGAGAATTTCGGCATTGACGATGTTCTCGACCTTGCGGATCTCCTCATCGGTCATTGGCTGGTTATGCACGAAGTCAAAACGTGTCTTGTCAGCATCGACCAGCGAGCCTTTCTGCTGCACGTGCCCGCCCAGCACTTCGCGCAACGCCTTGTGCATCAGGTGCGTGACCGAATGGTTACGCATGATTCGACGACGGGCCTGCACATCAACCTTGGCTGCAACGGCATCGCCGACCTTGAGCGATCCGGTCTTGAGCACGCCCTGATGGCCAAAAACCGCCGCCT
>CAZZDF010000136.1:0-5373 GCA_964652915.1 uncultured Propionivibrio sp.
CAAACAGCTCGTAAAACGGCGCAAATTTGTAGAGATTGGTCTTGATGTGCGGTGCCGACTTCTTGTGCCCAAGCGCATTGAGCGCGTCAAAATTTTCGCGGTAATGCGCACTAATCAGCGAAAAAAGCTGATCAAGAACCGGCCCTGGCAGCGTCGTTACCTCGCCGCCGTGCAGCGACACATTGAATGGCAGCACGCCGGCCGAACGCAACGCCTCAAGCGCGTAACGCAAGGTATCCACGGCACGCGCGGCATCCACCCGCAAAGCCGCCTGCGTCGTCTGCGCGCCGAGATAGCAATAATCACAATCGAGGTTGCAACACAGCGTCGGCACGTAAAGCAGATGAATACTCCGCTTAGTGGCCGGATCAGCCGGGGATGGAATTCGCTTATCCATAAACGCAGTTCTCGACAGTTTTCTGAAAGTGCTGAACCTTCTATACAGACATACAAGCATCTACTAAGCAAAGCGCGTTAATCATTACTCACCTACAAAAACACGCAAAAGTAGCTTCCTTGATTGTCGCTTACTCCAATGCTCCTGCGCCATCCTTAAAAGTTAGCCGAACTACCGGCCGCCAAAAATATCGGCCTAACCTATTTAAGGGAACAGAGTCCAATCGCCGACGAGGAGCAAAACGCGCGTTTCGCAAACACTCACCGGAACTCTTGTAGTTTCGATACTCTCCACGCAAAATAATATTCAGCAGCGATGTATTACACCGCAATCGTAATGAGCAATACGATCCGTATTCCGTAGGCTAAATTTCTGAAATAAAAAATGAAGATTTCGCAAAAACTGAGCATTGTGGCTGTCTTCTCAATCACCTTGATGATTCTGGTTGGCGCGACAGGCCTCTACGTCTCAAACGGTCTTGAAACGGCTTTGGAAAACGTCAACACGCGCGGAACACCGGGCATGCGCAGCCTACAAGAAGTCAAGATTCAACAGCAAGCCATGGCCATTTCCATCTACCAGCATATTCTGAGCAATAAGCCGGAACAAAAGGCCGACAAGGAAAAAGCCATCGAAGACGCTAAGCATGCTTTTGACAAAAGCATGAGTGCATATGAAGCGGTAGCCCGATCGGTGAAAGGCAAAGATCTTGCCAAAGCCGAACGCGCAGCATTCGCGGAATATATAAAACTACTTCCTACTGTGCTGGAAAAATCGAGAGCAAATGATCTATCGGGCGCCATGGAGGCCGCCGCCCCCATGGCAGCGAGCCGACAAAAGCTAGCAGCACTCCTCGAAGAACATATTTCCATCAATGAAAAAAATACCATCACTCTCACTGAGAAAAACAAAACTTCCGCTCAACGAGGTTTCTATAGCACGTTGGCAATTATTGTTAGCGCCTCGCTTTTTATTGCCTTCATTAGCGTCCTTACTATCCGGGGAATTAATCGCTCACTCAAAGCGATGCAGGACGCTGTAAAGCAAATCGAAGGCGAACAGGACTTTACCGTTCAAGTTCAAGTCATTGGCAAGGACGAAATTGCAGAGGTTTCTTCTGCGATAAACAGGCTTCTTCATAAACTACAAAGCAATCTGAAAACAATTGCTGAAGGCGCAAATTCCGTTGCTTCAAGCGCCAACCAAATGAGCAACACCTCGACCGAAGTCGCAAAGGCAGCTCACCAACAAGGCGAATCAACCGCAAGCATGGCCGCAACAATTGAAGAATTGACGGTCAGCATTGACCATGTTGGCGGCAAGGCACAAGAAGCAAATCTCATTTCACGTGAATCGGGAACATTGGCGGTTTCCGGCGAAGCGGTAATCACGCAAACAGTCTTTGACATCAAAGACGTTGCAAACACCGTGGGCGAAGCCGCTGAACGTATTCAAGGACTTGAAAAGCATAGTCTTGAAATATCGAAGGTCGTTGCAGTAATCAAAGAAGTTGCTGATCAAACGAACCTCCTGGCATTAAATGCCGCCATCGAAGCAGCCAGAGCGGGGGAACAGGGGAGAGGATTCGCTGTAGTCGCCGATGAAGTTAGAAAGCTGGCGGAACGAACCGCCGTTTCTACCACCGAAATATCGGGAACGATCGATACTATGCGCACCAGCGCTACTGATGCCGTAGCAAACATGGAGGGCGTAGTAGATAAGGTGAAGCGGAGCGTGGAAAGCGCGCAACAAGCCAACGAAGCCATCCGGCTAATCGGTGAAGGCAGTCGCAAAGCCGTTGATATGGTCGAAGAAATTGCCTCGGCTATCAGGGAACAAGCGACAGCAATGAACAGTATCGCATCGCAAGTCGAAGGTATTGCTCAAATGTCCGAAGAAAGCAGTGCAGCGGCGAAATATAGTGCGGATACGGCACAGGATCTTGATCAGGTTGCCAAGAAACTGCAAAAAGTAATTACCGCCTACAGACTCTGACATCGACAGCCGTCGGAATCCAAGAGTCACTCGGTGCATTACAGCCCGACATTCACCTCGGCAAAATGAAATGCCTAACCGACCTACGCCTGACCAGCTCCCAGCTGGGTCGGCGTCGCCCGGCGCACTTTTTCCATGATCTTGGCCGAAACCTTGTTGAACTTGGCTGCCTTGTTGGCCGCGATCTTGTTCGTTTTGCGCGCATTGGTCGGAAAACGTTCGCGCTCGATCAGCACAGTCTTGCCGGAGGACGTTTGCAAGCTCAGGCGTCCGGTGCTCTCGACAAGCTCCACCTGCGTAACGTTGGCAAAATAGACAATGTCGTTGCCGCAGATCAGATAGCGCGGCCCGATGCTCAGGGTTCTTGGTCGAGTCAGAAAAACCAGCACAGGGGCGATCAGAGCCAACAAGCCAAACGGGAACAACAGTATCGAAACCAGCACTGCCAGCATCAGGCTAGCGAAAAAGACCAGCTTCCGCTTGCCAGACAAGGCGACTCGACCGGTATGCTGGTATTTGTATTCAGATAATTGCGGCAAATCCATTTTGCCCTCCCCTGCTTATTCGCTGCACCAGCCGCGCATTGCAAACATCCTACTGACTCAAGGCGTACTCAACCGTCACCACCACCCGGGCAAGCTTGTCGATGGTGCTTTTGTCGTAAACCCCGCCGTACTCATTGTCGCCAAGGCTGCCACCGCTCGCCGGAAGAATGTAAAAAGCCCCCTGATTGGCGGACTTCATCGCGCCAACTTTGGCCTCGCCGGTCTTGGCGAACTCGCTCGCCCGATCGTGCGCATTGCGCGTGGCTTCAGCGATCAAGGACATCTTCACCTGCTCCAGCGAACTGACCAGAAATTCCGGGTTAGCCACGTCCAGTGGTAAACCGTTCTCCTGCAGGCGAACGATCTGACCAACCGCCGCTTCCACCCGTTTGACGTCCTTGCTATCGACGCGCAGGCTCTGGCGCGCCACGTATTCGGAAATCTCGCCGGTCGAAATCCCGTCCTTGTTGAGCTTATAGACGGCTTCAAAGACTTCGCGCCCCTGCTGCACCTGCTCGTCGGCAAATCCCTGCTCGGCGAAAAACGCCAGCACTGCCGGACGATTGCCACGCAGCGCGGCAAAAGCCTGCGCAATCGTCTTTCCCGAGCCGCCGACGCTAACCGACCAGCGCGCGCTATCCGCCGAAACCTCCTTCTCGGCCAATCCCTTCACCACAACGGATTGCTTGTTGTTGGCGATGCGATTGGCGGTATAACTAACGATCCCGGCCGAAAGCACCAGCCCGACGGCGATACTGACGCCCAGGCCAAGAACGTTTTCACAGATTTTGTTCATGCTTGCCCCAAGGAAGAGAATGCCAATGCGCTGATTTTAACCTTCGTTGGCATCGATCAGCTTTTGCACCAGCGCAGAATCAAGATAAGCCCGGACTTCGACGATCTTCCGCCCGTCAAAGCGCAACACCCAGCAATAGCGATTATCGAAACGCATGCCGTTCTTGGCCGTCGCCAGCGAGCGCAACTCGACCGCCGCACGATCGCCGTCGATCAATATGCCCTGAACATGAAGCTGCGTGCCGCCCGGCAAAATCCTGTTCAGACGAGCGAAGGTATGGGCGATGAAATCCTGCTTCGACGTGTAATGCCCGGCCAGCGGATGGGTGCCCTCAACCGTCCAGTCCACGTCGTCGGCGACATGGTCGAAAAACTTGTCGCCGGCACCGGCTTCAAGATGCGCAAATATCTGACGGACAAAGTCTGCGGTAATCATCGTTGAAAGATCTCCACGCATATCGTCAATCGCTCAGCGTAACAGCCTTTTCATGACTCTGCCCGATCGGCCGCATACACCAGTTGCACACGGGGCCTGGCCGGCTGGGCGATGTGATCGAGCGGCAACACATGCGTTCGCTTGATCTTCTGCAAAGCAATATTGGTTTTGATGTGCGCAACACCCGGCAGGCGCAGCACACGCTTCATCATCAACTCCGAAAAAGCCTGCAGATCGGAAGCCACGATACGCAGAAAATAGTCGGCATCGCCACTGACCGAAAAGCATTCGGTAATTTCCGGCATGGCGGCAGCTGCCTGCTCGAAGGCGTCGGACTGGCTCTGCCCATGGCGCTCAAGAATCACCTGGGCAAACGCCGTAACGCCAAGCCCGATGCTCGCCGGATCGATCAGCGCCGCGTAACCGGCAATGATGCCAAGCTCGCCCAGCCGCTGCAGGCGCCGGCTGACCTGCGATGCCGAAAGATGCACCGCCTCGCCGAGTACGGCATTGGTCGCGTTGCCGTTACGCTGCAGCGCTTCCAGCAGTGCAAGATCATAACGATCAATGGAAATAGACGGCACAAAACCCTCCTTTCACGCACAAACCGTGCATTTTCGTAACGATTTTAGTGCAAGAACGATCACCGTGCGCAGACGGCTCGCGGCACAATACCCGCATCCATTTGCCGGGAAGACGCCCATGAACCTTGTCGAATCACTCCTGCACGCCCTCAAGGATCATGGCGCCCGCCAGATCTTTGGCATCCCCGGCGATTTTGCCTTGCCCTTCTTCCGCATCATCGAGCAGTCGAAGATCCTGCCGCTCTACACCCTGTCGCACGAGCCTTCCGTCGGCTTTGCCGCCGATGCTTCGGCGCGCGCCAACATGGGGCTGGGGGTTGCCGCCGTCACCTACGGCGCCGGCGCGCTGAACATGATCAACGCCGTTGCCGCAGCGTATGCCGAAAAATCGCCGCTGGTCGTGCTCTCCGGCGGGCCGGGCAAGGGCGAGGCGCGCTCCGGGCTACTCTTGCACCACCAAACCCGAACGCTCGATTCGCAGTTCCAGATGTTCAAGGAAATCACCTGCGAGCAGATCAAGCTCGACGACGCGGCCCGCGCCCCGGCGGATATCGCGCGCGCACTGGCAAGCTGCCTGCGCCATTCGGAGCCGGTCTATATCGAAATCCCGCGCGACATGGT
>CAZZDF010000137.1:0-5267 GCA_964652915.1 uncultured Propionivibrio sp.
ACGACCGCTGCGCTGCAGGCACGGGGAAATTTCTCGAGGTCATGGCGCAGCGGCTTGGATACACGCTGGACGAGTTTCAGCGTGCATCTGGCAGTGGCACTGAAAGTGTCAGCATCAATTCCATGTGCACCGTTTTTGCTGAATCCGAAGTGGTGGGTTTGTTGAATCGGGGTTTTGCTCGTGAGGACATTGGGCGAGCTTTACACAAGAGCATTGCAAGAAGAATCGCATCCATGTTTGGACGCGCTTGCTGTGGCGACGAAGTTAATATCCTGGCCACAGGGGGTGGTTCTCTTAATGACTGCCTTGTCTCCATGCTCAGCGAGCATGTGAAGTTTCAGATCCAGACAAGGGAGTTTGCTCAGTTTGCCGGCGCCATCGGATGCGCGATTTGTGGGGCAGCGTGAGTGTCGGCGCTAACCCCTGAAGCTTTCAGTGTGATGTTCCTGATGTAATGAAATCCACGACGTCACTGATCGCGCAGTGAATTATTTGGCCCCAAAATGGTTTGTACGATCGAGGAAAGAAATGATTGAAATCGGAATTCCCGAATTTGGATCGCTTGCTTTACAGCACCTTGTACTTGATTACAACGGAACGCTTGCCTGCGATGGCCTTTTGCTGCCGGGTATCACGGAACGCCTGAAAATACTCGCGGAGAAATTGCAGGTGCACGTGGTAACCGCTGACACTTTCGGTCAGGTGAGGGAGGCGTTAAGCGATGTCCAATGCACGCTATACATTCTTCCCCCCGGGAAGCAGACCGAGGCAAAACTTGCCTATGTTGAGCAGCTTGGCGTAACAAGTTCCGTGTGCATTGGTAATGGCTGCAATGACCGGTTGATGCTTAAGGAAGCCGCCCTTGGCATTGCCGTTATTCAAGAGGAGGGAACGTCTTCTGCAACCATTATTGCGGCTGACGTTGTGACAACAAGCATCCAAAGTGCTCTGGATTTGCTAATCAATCCTTTGCGCCTTGTAGCGACCTTGCGAAAGTAAGCCTACAAGTCTGATCAACGCAATTCGATCACCGTTCATAATTCTGTTTCGGCAAGTTATTAAAAATAACCGGCTCACGAGCCGTCTCTGAATGGACTTGAGAGAACTGCGCTCCCTAGCGCCGCAAAGCACCTATTCGCCGATACAAGGTCCTTTCACTCAACCCAAGTTTTTCTGCCAATTTTTTTCTTGATCCTTGATGCCTGCCGAGAGCGTCTATTAGCATCTGATCAGTATGTTCAACTTGGCTTGCCAATGTGTCGCCGCTTGGTTCTCCAGCGTATTGAGAGACAACGTCCGTTGGCAGGTGAGCCAAACCGATTTCATCGCCATCACATAGCAAACTGGCCCGCTCCAACCAATTGCGAAGCTCACGGACATTTCCCGGATAGTGGCCGCTCACCAAACGTTGCATGGCTTCTGCCGAAACACCGAGTTGCCGATCCGGCGCAACGCGTCCAAGCAGGGACTCCACAAGCAACGGGATATCTGTCGCACGATCCCGCAAGGCCGGCACAACAATCGGGAAAACATTGATCCGATAGTACAAGTCTGCACGAAACGTGCCCTGTTCAACCATCTCGCGCAATGAACGATGCGTTGCCGAGATCACACGGAGATCCGCACGCCTGATTTCGGTCGAGCCAACACGACGATAGGTGCCGGTTTCCAGCAAACGCAATAGTTTCACCTGCATTGTCAGCGGAATTTCCCCAACCTCATCCAGAAACAAAGTTCCTCCGCTGGCTGCTTCAACCAGCCCTTGCTTGCGCGAAGTCGCCCCGGTAAACGCACCACGCTCATGGCCAAAAAGCTCGCTCTCGAAAAGAGTCTCAGGAATCCCGGAGCAATCAACGGTCGTAAACGGCCCTTTTGCCCGACTGCTCGACTGATGCAACGCATTCGCGACCAGTTCCTTGCCCGTCCCCGACTCCCCTTCCAGCAACACCACCGCTTCGGATTTAGCTACACGCGCCATCATCTCCAACATTTTCTGAAATGCCGGCGAACGCCCGACCAGTCCATGCGCCATAGCTAGCCCCTTGGCGTGATTCATCGCGACCATTTTTTCTACAAAATAGGCGATCTCACCGCTGGCATCGCGAACCGGCGTCAATTCGATATCGACATACTCCTCACCACTTGGCGTGTGATGAAGATGCAATACCCGCTCTCTCTTCCCGGAACTCAGGCTGCGCGACAGCGGGCAACTTTCGCCAGCCTGGTCACATGGCACCGGATAATGGTGCGATATTTCATAGCAACAACGCCCAACGACACGGTCTACGCCCATGCGCTCACGATAGAGTGAATTGGCGGCAAGAATTCGATACTGGCGATCAAATACAACGTAAGGCTCACCCGAGCTATCAAGAAACGACAACAACTCAATCAGCGGATGGACGGCAGGTGGCATGACAAAAACTCACGAAAAAGTACGAATATCGATTCTAACCGTTCCCTTGGCGGAAACTGCCAAACAACTGCCATTTCGGCCACAAATTACTGCCATACCACGGAACTGGCAGGCCATTCAGTAGGCACGATTACTCCAAGCCATTGTTTCATATGAATTCCATCGCTCAATCCGTGGGTGGCTCGCTTCTTGTATAAGCAATACGTCTTTTTCCATTTCACACAAAATGAACAACCCCCATCGTGATCAAAAATGCAGACCTGAATCGCAAGGGCTACACCGGGGTTTTGTTCATGATTTCGGCGCAAATTCATCATTCGCCAACGCCAGAATACGGTGCCTGTCGAGATGGCGAATTGTTAGCTTGCCGCAAAAGTTCACGCAGCTTTTTTTATAACGGTTGGACAGCATGGGAGTAAACAATGTTTGAACAATTTCTGAAACCTGCTTCGGTCGACGAAGCAGTCAAATTCAAGAGCCAGTTCAAGGACGATGCCGTATTCATGGCTGGCGGTAGCAAGCTGAATGCAGCGCCGACGCGCTCAACCAAGAGCGTGGCGATTTCCTTGGCCGGTTTGGGGTTAAGCGAGATTAAGGCGCAGGGTGGAAAGGTGACGATTGGTGCCACCGCTACGCTGCAACAAGTGATTGACAGCCCGGTCGTTCCCGCGGCGGTTCGAGAAGCAGCGGGCTTTGTTTACTCGCGTAATGTGCGTAACCAAGCCACGTTTGGCGGCGAGCTGTTTGCCCTTCAAAACGAAGCCGTGTTGTTGCCGGCTCTTCTGGTTTTGAATGCCAAAGTGCTTCTTTCTGGCGGCGCTGATGCCGATCTGGCGAGCTGGCTGAACGGCCAGCGTGACGCCCTGGTGCTGGGAGTGGTTCTTCCAGAGGCGAATCTGTGTTGTGCGACGCGCAAGATTGCCCGTTCGGCAGGCGGTCTGACAGTACTGACGGCTGCCGTGGCGCTTGCTGCCGACGGTCAGCAGCGTATTGCCATTGAAGGTGTGGTTTCAAGCCCTGCGCGCCTTGCCGCCGTAGAGCAAAAGCAACTGACAGGTGAGGCACTACAAACTGCGGTGAGCGAAGCGGTTGCGCCGGTCGCTGATTTACGCGGCAGCGTGTCTTACAAGCGCTATATCGCAGGCGTCGTGGTCGCGGATCTTCTTGCCGACTGCCAGCAGATGATCAAGGAGAAATAAGATGAAAATTCGATTTACTCTGAATGGAAGTGCACGCAGTCTCGATTGCCGTGCCGGAGATAACGTCCAGGAGCTGTTGTATGGCTTGGGCATGCACTCGGTGCGCAATTGCGACGACGGCTATGGCTTTGCCGGCTCCGATTCAATCCTGTTCAACGGGGTTGTCGTCAACGCTTCGTTGCTGATTGCTGCGCAACTGGAAGGCTCAATGGTACTTACCTCCGAATCGCTGTCGGAGTGGAACAAGCTCAGCGTTGTACAACAAGCGATGATCGACGTCGGCGCAGTTCAAGGGGGGTACAACGACCCTGCGACCGCTTTGGTGATTACCGACCTATTTGAGCGCCATTCGGCACCAACCCGCGAACAGGTTGAAGACGCGCTTTCCGGGGTTTACAACCGTGACGCCGGCTATCAGCAGCTATTCGAAGTGGTCGAACTGGTTCGTGAGCGTTTGAACGGGGATTCAAATAAGGTCGCAACGGCTCCCAGTTTCAGGGAGGATCTAGTGTACGTCGGCAAGGCACATCCCAAGCTCGATGCCGCCAAGATCATGAAAGCCAAGCCGTGCTACGTTGAAGACGGCCTGCCGGAAAACACCGCAATTCTAAAAATGCTGCGCTCGCCGCATCCGCATGCGCTGATCAAGCGTCTGGATGTCAGCAAGGCCGAGAAGCTGCCGGGCGTGATCCATATCATCACGCACTTGAATTGCCCCAACGTGATCTACACGCCCGGCGGTCAGAATGCGCCGGAACCGTCACCGCTTGACCGTCGCATGTTCAGCAAGAAGCTGCGCCATGTGGGTGACCGTGTTGCCGGCGTTGTTGCCGAGAACGAAGAAATTGCGCTACAGGCGATCTCGTTGATTGAAGTTGAATATGAGGTCTTGAAGCCCGTCATGTCGATTGCCGAGGCCGCAGCGCCTGGCGCTCCGATTGTTCACGACGAGCCGATCGAATACGTGGTTGGCGCACCTGAAGACTTGGCTGAGCAGAACAAGAATTCGGCGGCGGATCGTGATGAGAAGGTTATTTTCAACTTCCCGCTTCACGGTCGTCCTCACGAAAACCTCGTTTGCCACGTTCATGGCAATCTTGGTGACACGGCGGTTGGCTTTGCCAAGGCCGATGCCATCGTTGAAGGCACTTACAGTTCTACGCAGGTTCAGCAGGCGCCGAATGAACCGCATGTCGCCCATACCTACATGGATGGCGATCGTGTAGTTGTACGCGCATCAACCCAGGTGCCCTGGCATTTGCGTCGACATGTTGCACGCATCCTTGGTCTGAAGCAGAACATGGTGCATGTGATCAAGCAACGCGTTGGCGGTGGCTTCGGTTCCAAGCAGGATATGTTGCTGGAAGAAGTCTGCGCTTGGGCAACCTACGTCACCGGACGATCCGTCTACTTCCGTTACACCCGTGAGGAGGAATTCATCGCTTGCTCGTCGCGCCATGTAGCCGAAGTAGATATCAAGATCGGCGCCACCAAGGACGGCAAGCTGACCGCCATCGACATGCAGGTACGCGCCAACACCGGCCCCTACGGCAACCACGCCATGACTGTGCCGTGTAACGGCCCGGCTTTATCCTTACCGCTGTATCCCTGTGACAACGTCTCTTTTGACGTCAAGACCTATTACTCGAACA
>CAZZDF010000138.1:0-5253 GCA_964652915.1 uncultured Propionivibrio sp.
GTGTGTCCGGCCTGCCCGGTGTGTCAGCAATGTCCGGTCGTTCCGACAACGCCGACGCAGCCTCCCGCCAAGCCGATGGAACTCGCCCGCTGGAGCGATATTCCCGGATGGGGCGAAGACGATCTGGTTGCCGCATGGCCGGCTTTTCTGCAATCGTGCCGTGCTTTGACGAGCAAGCCGCAGTGGCCCCTCTGGCGGGCGGCCTGTGAAGAAGCAAAAAGTCTGGGAAGTACGGATAACAAGGTGCTGCGTCGCTTTTTCGAGTCGCGCTTTGAGCCGTATTTGCTGACCAACCCGGACGCGACAACCAGCGGCATGATTACCGGCTACTACGAGCCTTTGTTGCATGGGTCGCGCACACGCACCGCCGGTTTTGCGCAACCGGTACTGGGTGTGCCGCCTGATCTGCTGACGATTGATCTGGGCGATGTCGTTCCGGAAGTAAAAAACCTGCGGCTGCGCGGTCGCTTGCAAGGCAACAAGGTTGTTCCTTACTACTCGCGGGCCGACATCATTGCGCGGGAAAAAGACTACGCCGATCGGGTTCTGCTTTGGGTTGATGATGCGGTTGAACTGTTCTTCTTGCAGGTACAAGGCTCGGGTCGGGTCAAATTGCCCGATGGCAAGATGGTACGGATCGGCTATGCCGACCAGAACGGACACCCCTATCAATCGATCGGCCGCGTGTTGGTTGAGCGCGGGGAACTCAAACTCGAGCAGGCCTCGATGCAAGGGATTCAGGCCTGGGCGCGAGCCAATCCGGCCAAGCTCAACGATTTGCTCAACAGCAATCCGAGCTATGTGTTTTTCCGCGAGGTGCCGTCGAAGGGGAGTGTCAATGAGGGGCCGCAAGGCGCTCTGGGGGTGCCGCTGACGCTTGAGCGGAGCATCGCCGTCGATCCGCGCCACGTGCCGCTCGGCGCGCCGGTGTTTTTGGCAACAACGCAACCCAACTCGACAACTCCGCTACGGCGTTTGATGCTGGCACAGGATACCGGCGGAGCCATTCGCGGTGTGGTTCGTGCCGATTATTTCTGGGGCTTTGGGCCGGAGGCCGGCAATCAGGCCGGGCGCATGAAGCAGCAGGGGCAGATGTGGGTATTGTTGCCGCCGGGAGCAGCGCCCAAGTAATGGGTGTTTTCCCCGTTGGGGCCACAAAAAAGCCAAGCGATTTTGCTTGGCTTTTTTGTGGAATCGACGATCCGGATGAATCCGGTCTGGAGCGGGTGAAGGGAATCGAACCCTCGTATGCAGCTTGGGAAGCTGCCGTTCTACCATTGAACTACACCCGCGGGAGGTCGCCATTCTATGCGCTCGCGGTCTTTGGTTCAACCTATACTCGTCTTACTGTGCTATTTTGCGAAGCAGAGATAGCTTACAGGCTTCGGAAAACAAGCATAAGATGTGTTTCCGGTGCCTTTTGATAGCAGTGTAGTGTGGGTCGGTTAGGGCATTAGGCGCGATTGCGTCTGGATGATTGACATCGGGCAACAGATTGAGCGCTCTTATCGACTGATTGCGTACCGGGCGTACGAGGTGTTCCATGCGATCCAAGATCAGCTTGTTGCTTCTTCTGTTCATGACTGGGGTGCTGTTGTTTTCGGGCATGCTCTCCTACTTTACCCTGCGCGATACCCTTGAAGGACAGTTTGCGCACCGCAAGAACGAGGTCGGGAAGCGCCTGCAGGTCAGCCTCAGCACTTCGGCCTGGATTCTCGACAAGGTGACTGCGGCCAGTATTCTTGACGGAGAGCTGGCCTCGTCGGAAGTGCGCTCGATTCAGGCGTATCTGCTGGTGCAGGGGCAGAGTCCGTCGTTGTTCGTTTCCAGGGAAAGATCTCCGGAAGGAGTGATTGTGAACGGCAGCGAGGAAGAAATGAGCGGGCCCGATGTGCTCAAGTTGCCGCTTTATGATTCGACGGCGGATTATTCGGACCCTTCGGCCAGTAAATCTGCCGAGGTCGGCTATGTTCTCGTCAGTTACTCGCGACAGTGGGTCGATCAGTTTCTCGGAAAGCTGTTGTTTAACCGTTTTGTCGAAATCGGTGTGTTGAATCTGACGCTTGGGGTCGTGCTGTTTTTGGTCTTGAGCCGTATGGTGATCAATCCCCTTGCGGAATTAAGCCATGCTTTCAAAGCCTTGGCGGAAAATCCCCAGGGGGGCGAAATCAAGATCGACCAGAAGGATGAATTTGGCGAGGTGGTGGACGCCTACAACCAGATTGAGCGCCGGCTGGCTTCCGACCTTGCGCGGCGGCGTGAAGCCGAAGAAAACCTGAAGGCGAGCAACGAGGAGCTGACCGAAGCGCTGGATAACCTCAAGTTGATGCAGGACAGCCTGATCCAGTCGGAAAAATTTGCCTCTCTCGGCTCTCTGGTGGCTGGCGTTGCCCACGAAATCAATACGCCGGTGGGGGTTACGGTGACGGCGGCTTCTTTCCTCGTCGAAGAAACCCACAAGATTGATGGGCTGATGAAGTCCGGCGGAATCCGGAAATCCGAGATGATGGAATTTATCAATGCCGCGCTCGAGGGATCGCAACTGATTTTGCACAATGCCGAACGGGCGGCGCACTTGATCAACAGCTTCAAGCAGGTGGCCGCAGATGAAATGTCGGAAGAGCGGCGCACCTTCAATCTCTACAAATACATGGACGAAGTGCTGACCAGTCTTCGTCCCAAATACAAAAATACGAAAATTTTTGTCAGCTATACCTGCCCGGCTGGTCTGGAAATGGATACCTATCCCGGTTTGCTGGCACAGGTGCTGACCAACCTGATTACCAACGCGTTGGTTCACGGATTTGATGAAGGCGATGTGGGCGAGGTTACGGTGAAGGTGACCGACGAGGACTCGTGGATCAATATCGAATGTTTCAATAACGGAAAAACGATCCCGCAAGAAGTGCTGGGCAAGGTATTTGAACCCTTCTTTACCACCCGGCGCGGCAAGGGGGGCACCGGTCTGGGCCTGAACATCGTGTTCAATATCGTGACGCAACGGCTCGGCGGGACGATCAGGGCGTTCAGCGACAAAGAACAGGGAACCCGTTTCATCGTTCGAATTCCGCAGGTGTTGGGCGAGAAACACGCCTGAGTGGCAGAAAAAAGCCCCGAGTTTGCCGTTATCCCGGCGAACGCCGGAATCAAGGAGGGGCAATGAACGCCCCCCACTATTTCCTTATTCCTTGTGCTCGCCGCGGCTAACTAAGCTTTGCCGGGGCGTCCGGTCAGATTCCGAATTGCGCGAAGTTCTGGCCGGTGGCCGAGAGTACGCCAAGCCAGGACGGGCTATTGAGGTCGAGGCGTTTTTGTTGCTTGGCCAGTAGCTCGATCGGCACGTGAGTGAAGGTGCCGTGCTGGAAGCCGATGACCAGCCCGGTTTTTCCGGCCATGGCCGCGTGGACGGCGTTGCGGGCAAAAAAGTCACAAAGCACCGCGTCTTCGGCGCAGGCCGGTACGCTACGGATGAGGTAGCTGGGGTCGAAGTAGCGCATATTGAAGGGGATGTTTTCCTCCTTGAAATACGCCGAGATCCGGTCACGCAAAAACACGCCGATGTCCTTGAATTTCGGGTTGCCCGAGGCGTCGAATTCTTCCTTTCCGTGATCGAACAGATGTTGCCCGGCGCCTTCGGCGACCAGAACGACGGCGTGGGCGCGGCGAAGAACGCGCTGTTTGAGCGCTTCAAGGAAGCCCTGTTCGCCTTCCAGCACGAAAGGTACTTCCGGAACCAGCGTGAAATTGACATCCTGGCTGGCGATCGTGGCCCCGGCGGCGATGAATCCGGCGTGGCGCCCCATGATTTTGACCACTGAAATGCCGTTTTCCACGCTGTGCGCTTCGGTATGCGCGCAAGCAATCGCTTTGGCCGCTTCATTGACCGCCGTCACATAGCCGAAAGTGCGGGAAACGAAAGCAACATCGTTGTCGATGGTTTTCGGAATTCCCACCACCGAGAGTGGATAGCCGCGCTGCTTGGCTTCCTGATAGAGGGCATTGCCGCCGCGCTGCGTGCCGTCGCCCCCGACGACAAAGAGGATGTTGATTTTGCGGCGGATCAGGTTATCTACGGCGACGTTGATGTCGACCGGGCCACGCGAGGTGTTCAGTACCGTTCCGCCTTCCTTGTGAATGTCTTCGACGAATTCATGCGTCAGCGCGATCGGCTCGGAGCCGCGCCACGGGTCGAGCCCTTGATAGCCGTTTACGAAACCGAGGATTTCACGCACCCCGTAGCCATGATTGAGCTCATGGACCAGCGAGCGGATGACGTTGTTCAGCCCCGGGCAGAGGCCGCCGCAGGTAACAATGCCGGCGCGCGTTTCTTTGGCGTCGAAGTACAGCATCTCCCGCGGGCCGGCCACTTCGAACAGGAATTCTTCTTTGGGCGGCGCCTCGGGGTCGACGATGACGTTGAACAGCACTCGTGCGTTGTCGCGGACAAAGAAGGACTGGGGAGAGGGGAAACGTGCTTCGCCAAGAACTGAGACATTCATGATGACTGATCCAATCGGCAAAAGTAGGGGAGCGGGTGTAGAGCAGTTTGTACGGCGAGTTCGAAGTATCTCCGACCCAAGTGAGGTGGTCAATCCGGAGGCGCCGCTGAAGCGCGGGTTGACTGCGCATGCGATTGTTTGGGTGGCTTGTTACGGTCGTTTCAGCGGTAAAATCGCAGCCCATGAAAGCAATCAAACGAATCGCCGCGCTGGTGGTGTGCGCCGTGCTGAGCCATGGAACGCAGGCGGAGTGGCTGGAAATCTACAAGTTTGAAGACGGTATGCGGGTGTTCGTCGATCAAACGACGGCTAGCCGCAATGGTGACATCGCCGAAATGTCGCATCTTGTCCGTTGGCCCGAGCCGCAACTGGCGGATGATGACCATGTTTTTCGCTCGACCGTTGTGCGGGCCTCCTACGACTGTGCCGGCAGGCACGAAAGATACCTTTCCTCGGCGTCTTATGCCGAGGCGATGGGCGAAGGCGCCAAAGTTCTTGAGGACGAAAACGAGGCGCTGGTCTGGTATTCGATTTCGGATTCGTCCATGGAAGACAAGCTATGGACGGTTGCCTGCACCCATGACGGTTCCGGTTTTTGAGGTGGCTTTGGCGAGCTGCTAGTGTTCTCGTTCTACGGGGTGGTTCCTGACACCGGGTTTGGGCCGGTTTGTATTCTTTTCTCCTTTGGATAATCCATGACAACTTTGAGTGTTCAAAAGATACTGGGCGGCGAGGCGCCGGCCGATACGCCGGT
>CAZZDF010000139.1:0-5206 GCA_964652915.1 uncultured Propionivibrio sp.
GTTCATGTCGGTGTTGCCGCCCCAGTAGGACTTTCCGGCGTGCCAGGCACGGGCGTTTTCATCGACGAGCTGGGTGGTTGAACCATAGCGGTCGATCAGGTAATGCGCGCTGACCCGGTACTCTTCGGTGCTGAGTGTGCGCAAGGCGCGTTCCGCGTTATCGCTGCCAGTATGGTGAATGATGACGAAATTCGGCTTGCGCTGGTCGAAGTTCGGTGAGGCGATTTGCTCTACCGTCGTTGAACGCTGCGAAGGCAGGGTTGTGCAGGCTGTGAGCAGGCCCGAAAGGGCGAGCGATAGAAGAAGGCGTTTCATGGACGTTCCCAGGGTTCGATGTCGCCGGCGCGGACCGAAAATAAAGGATGGGTTTGCGGCGCGGCAATCGCCAGGTGTTGTTCATACAGCGCCGGGTTGCGTATTTTCAGCTTGGCGAGCAGATGAACCCATTCGTAAGCCAGTTGGCCTGAGGTGACGGTGAGCGTTGCGCCATCGCGGGGCGGTTTGATCTTGCTTTTGTCAAAGGCGTAGCCGCGCAAATCGGCCTCGGCGGCAACCGCTTGCAGGTAGAGCGAAATGGCCGTCAGTGTGGCTGGATGGCTTTTGAAGCGTTCCAGTTGCGGGTGCTGGCGGTACCCCTTGGTTTCGCCGCGCAGCACGGCCTGTGCTAGCAGCGCTTCGCGCCACAGGGCGACAAGGCCTTGTGGATCGAGGTATTTGGGATGTAATGACCAGAGGCGCATGTGAACGGGTGGTTCGGCTTTCGTATTAATGCAATGGGCTTGGTTGTCGTGTCTTACTTGCAATAGCGGCGAATATCGTTTTCGGCGATTTCGCGGTCGTATTGGTCGGTGGGTTTGCCGTTGCCGTGGCGCACTGCGCCGCTCAGGACGTCTCGGGCAAGGTTGCAGCGTGAGGCGTCCGTGCCATCTTCGTGGCCTCCGGAAAGCGATTTGGGGGGTCTATTGGCGGGCGTTTCCGGTTGTTTTGTATTCTGGTTTTGAATTTGTCGTTGCCGGAACTGGCGTTCCTTATCTTGCCAGTATTCTGATGGGGAGGTGTTGGACGCCGCGGAATTCGGCTGGTGGGTTGGTTTGAGATCGACTGCCTGGGCTTTGCCTGCATCGTCCTTGCGCTCCGAGAAATGCGTCCGCCCATTGGCGTCGACCCATTTGTAGATTTCACCCTGGCAGGCCGTCGCGGCCAGCCAGAGCAACAGGCCGAAGAGCCAGGCAGAGGGATTTAATGGTGCGATTCTCATGGTCCGCAGTATAAAGTGAAATGGCTTCGCTCGGCTTGGGGTTAGGTTGTCGGTTTCGCTTTGGCAAAACCGATTTGCTGCGATATTCTCATGCAGATGGTTTAAACTGGTAAGCACAACGACGGCGAATCCGGCCGGTTTTTGGGTTGTACGCATGGCGCAGGGTGTCGACTGTGGTGTTATGCGCTGAGCTTGGATCGGTTCAATTGGTTTGACCAATTTGGGAGGATGAGACAAGTGTTTTTCAGTCCAGTGCGCACGGTCTTGTTCGTTTTGCTCATGGGGTTTGGCTCTTGCCTGTGGGCGAGCGAAAAGCTGAGCGTGTCGTTTATCAATCCCGGCCGATCCAACGAAGCCTATTGGGTGATGTTTAGTTCGTTCATGGAGGCGGTGGCTCGGGATTTGGGGGTTGAGCTGGAAGTGTTGTATTCCGAGCGCGATCCGGCGCGTATGAACCGTTTGGCAGCCGATATCGCTAAGCGTTCAAGCAAGCCAGACTACGTCGTCTTGGTCAACGAGTGGCTGGCCGCACCCGAGCTGATCAAGATGCTTGACGAGGCTCAAATCAAGACGTTTCTGGTGGCTAACGATCTTACGGTTGGGCAGAAAGCGGTTCACGGCGAACCTCGCAAAAAATACAAAAACTGGATCGGTACGCTTACGCCCGATAATGTTGATGCCGGATACAAAATCGCTCGTTCGTTGTTTCTCGAAGCACGCCGGCTCGGAATGGAGTCGCCGGAGGCGATGGCAATATCGGGTAACCGGGAAACGCCGGCTTCGGCCGATCGCCGTGCCGGGTTGGATAAGGCGCTGGCCGAATTTCGAAGCGATAACATCCGGCTCGTTAAAGAAGCGTGGGCCGAGTTTGATGAACTCAAAGCCTACGAGCAAACAAAGCTTGCTCTTGAGCGGTTGCCAAACTTGAAAATCATTTGGGCCGCCAATGATCCGATGGCCATGGGGGCGATGCGCGCGGTGCGCGAGCAAGGCAAGGTGCCGGGTCAGGAAATACTCTTTGGTGGCCTGAATTGGTCTTCTCCCGCGCTGAGAGCCATTAGTAAAGGCGAGATGGTGGCCAGCGTCGGCGGGCACTTTATGTGTGGTGGCTGGAGCCTGATTGCCATCTATGATTATGCCAAAGGCCACGATTTTGCCCCGACGAATGGCATCGAAATGAAGCCGGAGGTCTTTGGCGTGCTCGACGCTGCCAACGTCGAGACTTATCTTCGTAAATACAACTATGGCGATGGCAACTGGAGCAAGGTGGACTTTGCCCGGTTTTCGCGGACGAAGAATCCGGAAATGAAAAAATACGATTTCAGCTTGAAAGCCTTGATGGATAACACCCGCATGTAGCAAGTTCCGCCGTTAGGTTTTTTCAACACAATCAGCCAAAGGGGAATCCCATGAATAAAACCATTTACGCCCCCATTTCGAAGACCAAGACGGAGCAGTCTGCTACCCCTGGCTGGATAGTGTTGCGCTGGTGGCGTGCGATTTTCGCCGTGTTGTTGGCTGGGGTGATGGCCTTGCCGGCGATGGCTGCTGAATCGTTGGTCATTGATGTGGATTCCGGAAATCCCCCGTTTATGTACAAAAGGAACGGCGAGGAAGTCGCTCAGGGTATTTATCCGGCAGTGTTGAAGGCGATTTTTGAGCGTCTTGCTATCCCGGTGAGTATCCAGGCCGTTCCGTGGAAGCGCGCCTTGCTTGATATTGATCGCGGAGTGGCCGGTGTTGGTGGAATCTACAAGAACGAGGTTCGCTTGCTGAAGTACGATTACAGCGATCCGCTGTTCGTCGAGCGTATTGCCGTGTATTACAACAAGAGCAACCCGATCAAGTTCAATACGATCGAAGACCTTTATGGCAAGCGGGTTGGCGTTATTCTTGGCTGGAGCTATGGCGATGATTTCGACCTGGCGCGCACCTACGAGCAAATACTCGTCGAACCGACCAATAGCGACGAGCAGAACTTCGACAAACTGTCTCGTGGGAGAATCGACGCCGTGCTGGCCATCGTCGAGTCCGGCGATCGTTTGCTGGCTCATGGCAAGCGCAAGGACGTGGTGATGGCCAAAACCTTGTTTCTTGCCAATCCAGCCCATCTGGCGTTCCTTAAAAAAACCAATCAATTGCCTCTGATTCAGCGTTTTAACAAGGAACTGGCCGAGATGAAGAAGGATGGCACGCTGGAGAGCATGGTTCAGCAAGAGCTTGCCCGCTGAGGTTTTATTGGGCTGAGTTCTTGGTGATTAATAGGCTCGTTTTCGGAGCAAGCACAATGCGAAAACGAGCCGAAAATGGAAAAGGCCCGTACGTAACAGATGCTGTTGAAATCATTGCTCAATGAAGCCAGCTAAAGGGGGTTACAAATGAAAAGCTCCATTTGCGCTTCAATTTCAAACTGCAAGGCGGAACAGTCTCATGTGGCAGCTCGGCTTGCATCGTGCTGGTGGCGCACGGTTTTTACTGTGCTGTTTACTGGGTTGTTTGCGGTGCATGCGAATGCGGTCGATCCGGTATTGGTCAACGTGGATGTCGGAAATCCGCCATTTGCGTACAACAAGGAGGGCGGGAAAAATGCGCAGGGCGTCTATCCGGCGCTGCTAAAAGCGGCTTTTGATCGCCTCGGCACTCCGTTAAAGCTTCAGTCTTTTCCGTGGAGGCGTGCGCTGCTTGAAATCGACCGGGGAATAGCCGGCGTTGGCGGTATTTACAAGAACGAGGTTCGCTTGCTGAAATACGATTACAGCGATCCGATCTTTGTCGAGCGTATTGCGGTGTATTACAACAAGAATAACCCGATCAAGTTCAGTACGATCGAAGATCTTTACGGTAAACGAGTGGGCGTTATGCTCGGGTGGAGTTACGGCGATGATTTTGATTTGGCGCGTACTTACGATCAAATTATTGTCGAACCAGTTGTTGACGTCGAGCAGAATTTTGAAAAATTGTCTCGAGGGAGAATTGACGCGGTGCTAGCCATCGTCGAGTCCGGTGAGCTCATGCTTGCTCGTGGCAAGCATGAGGACTTGGTTATGGCCAATACTTTTCTGCTTGCCACACCTGGTTACTTGGCATTTCTCAAGAGAGCCAATCAATTGAAGCTGATTGAGCGCTTTAACAAAGAATTGGCCGAAATGAAGAAGGATGGCACTTGGGAAAGAATTGTCCGAGAGGAGCTTTCTCGTTAAGGGTTTGACTGATATGAATCCTTGGCGATAGGTTCGTTTTCGGCGCACGCGCAATACGAAAGCGAGCCGAAAACGATTCGAAAACACTTCCTGAATTGAGCGCAAGCTGCTTCGATAACACCCTTGATTCGGTTGAATAGGTGGAAATCGAATAAAATCGAGCCCTTTGGAAATGGCTCGTTGGCTGTTTTCAGAACCTAGCTTTGCGATTGGTGGTCTCCCGTGGGTGTGCCGTACAAGGTGCGAACTGGCGTGCACGCAAGGGGCGTTTCCCAGCTGATTCGATGAGGTTCTCTTCCCGGGCTTTTGCTCCTGCTATCTGTTTGAAAAATGGAAACAAGTAATTGAATAATCAAGAAAAAGTATCAACGATAGGTTTTGTCAGCCTGGGTTGCCCGAAGGCGCTGGTCGATTCGGAGCAGATTCTGACCAAGCTGCGTGCCGAGGGCTACCTGATTTCGCCCTCTTACGAAGGCGCTGATCTGGTGGTGGTCAATACCTGCGGCTTTATCGATGCCGCGGTGGAGGAATCGCTCGACGCGATCGGCGAGGCGCTGGCCGAGAACGGCAAGGTGATCGTTACCGGCTGTCTGGGCGCCAAAGAAGATCTGGTGCGCAGCACGCATCCCAAGGTGCTGGCGATTACCGGCCCGCATGCCGCCGACGAAGTGCTTCAGCACGTGCATAAGCATCTACCGCAGCCGCACGATCCGTTTACCAGCCTGGTGCCGCCGGAGGGCGTGAAGCT
>CAZZDF010000140.1:0-5181 GCA_964652915.1 uncultured Propionivibrio sp.
TCGCGGGAGCCCTCCTGCTCGCGCTCTCCCGCTCGGTGCGCAGGGTTCGCGCGGTACTTTATGCCCTAGCCGTGCTGATCGCCATTTCGGTCGCCCTGTGGACCCGCAATCTCTTCGGCGTCACCTTCCTGCTCGGTTTCGCCGCACTGCT
The DNA here is from genome assembly GCA_964652915.1 of uncultured Propionivibrio sp. GTDB lineage: Bacteria > Pseudomonadota > Gammaproteobacteria > Burkholderiales > Rhodocyclaceae > Propionivibrio. The sequence goes on from CAZZDF010000140.1 coordinate 152, forward strand.
CGCGCTCAGTGCAAAATATCTCGCCGACACGGGCGCCGCCATTCTTCTCAACATCATCGCTGTCACCCTTTGCCTGTCGCTGTTCAAGGACATCGACTACATGTTCTCAGCCTCGGCGCTGGTCGATGGCAGCTATCACCTCTCAGACACTGCGCAAATCGCCGCAGCACTGTGGCTCCCTTATTGGTTTTGGGGCGCCTTGCTGGCGACCCTCTCACTCGCACTGTTGGCCGGAGGCATCTGGATTGCCACCCGATCTCCACAGAACCAATCACGGCCATACGCCTAAAGCCGAATTTCACGCCCCGGCATCGACGTAAAAAATGCGCGGCGCTTGACCCATCGCTTCGCCGATCCCAGCCCCCCTTTTCAAAAATTTTGGCGTATCATGGGCCATGCAATTTGCATCTTGCGCCCTCATTATCAAACCCCGGAGGCAAAGGAAATTCATGAAAACAGCGATTCATAGCCTGATTTTTGTCGCATTTCTTCTGACCGGATCTCCCGTTTTCGCGCAAGCAATCACTGAAGTAACGTGGGAGACTCCCGCTTGGGAAGGACTAACCAAGGAGGACGGCACCGGGCTTTACCACGAGTTGATCTCGGCAATCTATGGCAGTGTCGGCATCAAGGTCGTCGTCAACTATCGGCCGTGGGCGCGCGCAGTGTTTGACGTAGAAAATGGCACGGCCGACTTCACGGGGGGCGACTCTCGAAGCAGCAAATTCGCCCAGCCGAACACCCCGATAATCCGGCACACTGAACTCATATTCTTCAAAAAGAAAACCGTCCCTTCTTACCGGGGCATCGAAGACCTGAGCAGCAAAAATGGCGTGTGGATCATGGGCTACACCGACAACTTCCCGCGCCAGTTCAAGAAACACTTGAAGGGTAACGGCAATGCAAGCCGCAACGGCGCCCTCAAGATGGTGCTTCTCGGAAGAGCCGATTACTACCTCGACAACGACTACCAACTACCCCAAACGCTCAAGGAATATGAAGGGCTGTATACGGCCAGCGAATACGATACCGGCACCGTGTATATCGAAGACCTTTTCATGTGCTTTACCAAGTCTCCACGCGGACAACGCCTTGCCGAACTCTTCGACCAAGGTACGAAAAAACTTTCAGAATCCGGAGAACTGAAAAAGATCTACGCCAAATGGAACCGCATTGCTCCCCCGGTAAAATAGCGGCTTCAGCGCGGGGCTTGCTGACCGATCGTCACAGCCCCAGTTCTCTTGCGGCCTTGTCGGCGTTTTCGCAGAAGGCTTTCACTTTGGGAATGTCTTTTTCCATCACCCCGTCACGGTATTTGTAACTCGTCTTGGTCAGCGAATCGACGCCAAACGGCTTTACCCGCCGGATACACTCGGCGACGTTATCCGGCCCCAGACCACCGGCAATCACGACGGGAATAGCCACCGATTGCACGATACGGGCATCGATAGTCCAGTCGTGCGTCAGGCCGCTGGCGCCAATACCGGTATCTGCCGCGAGGCCGGAATCGGTTAAAAGATAATCACAGAAACGGGCGTAGGCGATGGCGCGATCAACGGCCGCCGGGCCGTCCACCAACACGGCCTGCATGAGCTTGACGCCCGGGCATTCGCGCCGCAGTCTTTCGGCGAATGCGGCATCCGCCGTGAACTCCATGCCCGCAACGTGAAGGATATCCGGCTTCACGCGCTTGGCGATAAAGATCATCTCTTCGGCGTCCTTGTTCAGCATGATGGCCACGCACTTCACGCCGCGGCGTCTGGCTTCGTCGAAAATGCGGTCGACCACATCAAAAGGCACCCGGTGCGCAGGCACTCCGCCGCTCTGCATCGGAACCAGCCCGATATGGTCTGCACCGGCGTCCATGGTGGCGACGCTTTCGTTGTAATTCATCAGGGAATAGATTTGCTTGATCACTGCGCCACCTCGCTTTAACAGACCCACTTCTCGCCAGAACGCCCGGGCCAATTCACAAATTACAAGCTGACACACACCTCGGAGCGAACGCGCAGCACCGCCTCCTGCGCAAACCGCGCCTTGTAAACGGCGATCAGTTCCTGAATCGCCACGTCCGCCGCCGCACCTGGCGGATGCACCAGACTCAACACAAAAGAAGGCTCCTTGACGACACTCCCCGCAGCCGAGTGCCACTGCCCGTAGGCTAGCCAGACCGTAAGCCCCTGAGGAAACCTCGGCGTCACCACCTCTTTCAGGAACAACGCCCATTCTTCCTGACTAAGCTGCCCGGCGGGCGTTTCGGCACCAAAGTACAAAAACTCCTGAACGGCAACCTCCTGCCCCGACGAACACTGAAACGGCCCGAGCGATCCGCAACCGGCGAGCGCAAAAACCGCAGACAGCAGGATCAATCGGCCAAAGCGTTTGCCGGACAATACCAGCGGAGAAGTTTCGGAAATTCCAGTTCTCGTTTTCATGCTTTCCTTTCCGACGAATTTCGCGTACGAAAACAGAAAATGCGCATAACGGAAGCAGTTCTAACGCAGACTTCGCATTCTCACTACTCGCTCACCCGCCCCCGCAACATCTTCACCAAGCCGCGCTTTATCTTGCTCTCAACACGCTTTTTTTGCGAATTTCGGGTCGGTTTGGTTGGCCGGCGAACGACCGGAATAAAAGCCGCCCGGGCAATCAATTCGCGCAGGCGGTTCAGCGCATCGATACGGTTACGCTCAAGGCTACGATGCGCCTGCGCCTTGATGACAACGACGCCTTCGGCGCTGACTCGCTGATCGCGTTGTTGCAGAAGCCTGGCCTTGATGTCGTCGGGGAGTGTGGACGCGTTGATATCGAAGCGCAGGTGAATGGCGTTCGATACCTTGTTGACGTTTTGCCCACCCGCGCCTTGCGCACGAATTGCGACGAATTCGACTTCGTCTTCGCGCAACAGAATATCCGGGGAATGTGGCATCGCTGGCTGGTTTGCTATCGAAACACGCACCGCAAGAGCATCGCCCTTCGCGATCAACCGAACAGCGCGTCGATATCGAATTCTTCTTCGACTGCGGCTTCGGCAGCACCGGCTTTCTTGATCTCGCCTTCGGCAACCAGTTGCTCGTAGCAGCACACCTGATTACGGCCATGTTCCTTGGCGTAGTACAAGGCTTCGTCGGCACGACCGACGACGTCGGTTGGCACGTCCATACCGGAAACCTGGGTAAAGCCGATCGAGCAGGTGACCGTACCGACCTGCGGAAACTCGTGGGCCTCGACCGACATGCGGAAACGGTTGAAACTGGCGGCGGCCAGCGATTGATCGGCGGCATTCAGGATCACCACGAATTCTTCACCGCCAAAGCGGAACAGGCGATCGCCGCCCCGGAAGGTCTTGCGCATCAGTTCGCCCATCCGCAGCAGGACTTCGTCGCCGAACAGGTGGCCAAAGGTGTCATTGACGCGCTTAAAGTGGTCAATATCGATGACGCACAGCCAGGCAGGCGTATCTTCGTGGAGATGATCGCGCCGCTCCTCGAACTCGTCATCCGGGTCATCAACGGTAGAAGCAGTCAACAAACGATCAAAGGTTTCATCGAAGGTCTTGCGGTTGAGCAAGCGCGTCAGGGTGTCGAGTTCGCTATAGTCAAGCAGCTTGAGCTGATTGCCGTAGATTCGTGCCAGCGTCCTGATCTGTTCGGCATGATCCTCGGCATCACCGGGCGCCAGATCGAAGGCCAAGATCATCTGCTCGCCGCCAAGTTCCGAGGCCTGCAGCATCACCGCACCACAATGGCGGCCATGCGCATCGTGCAAAACCAATTTGCCATCGCTACGCACCTGATCGAGGAATTCCGGCCACAAAGACACGGCGGACTCCATAATCGACGGCCCGGAGAAAACTCGTAGGCTCAGATCCCCCTGCGGCTCCCGTGAAAAAATACCGACATCGGCCTGCTCACCAAGCAAGCTCACTACGGCACGCATCAAGGTGCGCGGCAACTTGCCCCGGTCTCGACAAGAGGTGATGGCTTCAATATTTTGCAGCAAAGGCAACACTACGTTGTGCTTTCAGAGTGACCGGATCGACAGACAAGGGATGAATAACGAGATTCTATGAGCGAATTACGCCCATCACAACCATAAAGCCGCATAATCAGAGCTTTTTTTGAACGACCCGATGCGTATCGTTCTCGACACCAATATCGTGATGGATCTGCTGCATTTTGGCGACCGGCACACCCACCCGCTGAAAACCGCCATTCAGGCAGGCAGGGTCCAATGCTTTACCGATGCGGAGTGCCTTGCCGAACTGGAACGGGTCACCGGCTATCCGGAGTTCGGCCTGCCCCCGGAAAGGCAGCGCCTTCTGCTGGAAACCTACCGCAGCTTCGCCCTGACTTGCGAGGCGCAGCCGCATGAAAATTTCTTCCTGCCCCGCTGCCGCGATCCGGACGATCAGAAGTTCCTGATTCTGGCCGCGCGCTGCCAAGCCGATCTGCTGGTCACGCGCGACAAGCTCCTGCTCAAGCTTGCGCGCCATCGGCGCATCCCGCCGCCTTTTTCCATCATGACCGCCGAAGCGGCTTGCCGGCTACTTGACCCGCTGGCGACGGAAGACCCAGCGCGCCTCGCTTGAAGCTTTGGCGGCAAAGACATAACCGTCTTCGGCAAAGTCCTTCAAATCATCGACATTAGTTAGCGCGTTGGCGAGCGCAAAGCGCGCCATCAGACCACGCGCCCGCTTGGCATGGAAGCTGACCACCTTGAACTTGCCGCTGCGCCCGTCGCCGCTCCAGTCTTCGAACACCGGCTGGATCACCGGCACCGAAAGTTTCTCCGTGCGCACGGACTTGAAATATTCCTCGGAAGCCAGATTGACCAAAGCCGGCGCCCTGATCTCGCCAATCGCCTGATTGAGCGCATCGACAATGCGCTCGCCCCAAAAGGCATAAAGATCCTTACCGCGCGGGTTTGAAAGACGAATCCCCATTTCCAGCCGATACGGCTGCATCAGGTCCAGCGGGCGCAGTACGCCGTAGAGCCCGGAAAGAATGCGCAGATGCGCATTCTTTCCG
>CAZZDF010000141.1:0-5123 GCA_964652915.1 uncultured Propionivibrio sp.
GCACTACACCGGCCACGCCGAATACGACACCATCGCCTACGTCAAGACGCTGGTGAGCATCCCGGTCATTGCCAACGGCGACATCACCTCGCCGGAAAAAGCCAAACAGGTGCTCGAAGTCACCGGCGCCGACGGCCTGATGATCGGCCGCGCGGCTCAGGGCCGCCCCTGGCTCTTCCGCGAAATCGAACACTACCTGAACACCGGAACGCACCTGCCGCCCCCGCTGGTCAGCGAAATTCACCAGATTCTCATCGAACATCTGGAAGACCTCTACGCCTTCTACGGCGTGGAAACCGGCGTGCGCGTCGCGCGCAAGCACATCTCCTGGTACACCCGCGGGCTGACCGGCTCGGCCGCCTTCCGCTTCCGCATGAACCAGCTACCGGACATCGCGCAACAACGTCAAGCCGTCGACGAATTCTTTTGGGGGCTTGCCGAACACAATGAACACCTGGACACCGTCCAACATAACAACGATACCGAGGGACACAGCACATGGAACGACCCAACGACATCTCAGCTTGCATCTACGGGGCGCTGAACACCTATTTTGCCAATCTGGACGGCGAAACGCCTGCCGCCATCTACGACATGGTCATCCAGAGCGTCGAACGTCCGATGTTCGAAGCCGTGCTGAACCATGCCGGCGGCAACCAGACGCTGGCCTCCCAGATGCTTGGCATCAACCGCAACACGCTGCGCAAGAAACTGGTCGACTACAAGCTGATTTAAGCGCGGTAAAGACACATCATGAAGATCCGCCAAGCCCTGCTCAGCCTCTCCGACAAACGCGGCGCCGTTGAATTCGCGCAAGGACTCACCGCGCACGGAGTAAAACTTCTCTCCACCGGCGGCACCGCCAAACTGCTGCGCGATGCCGGCCTTGCCGTCACCGAGATCGGCGATTACACCGGTTTTCCGGAAATGCTTGACGGCCGCGTCAAAACGCTGCACCCCAAGGTCCACGGCGGCATCCTCGCCCGGCGCGATTTGCCGGAGCATCTGGCGACCATTGAACAGCACGGCATCCCGACCATCGATCTGGTCTGCGTGAACCTCTACCCCTTCCGCGAAACCACTGCCAAGCCGAACGTAACGCTGGAAGAAGCGATCGAAAACATCGATATCGGCGGCCCGGCGATGGTGCGCTCATCGGCCAAGAACTACACCGGCGTTGCCGTCGTCACCGATCCGGAAGATTACCCGGCGCTGCTCGCCGAAATGCAGGCTAACGACGGCGCACTGACGCTTGCCACGCGCTTTGGCCTCGCCAAAAAAGCCTTCACGCATACCGCGCGCTACGACGCGGCGATTGCCAACTGGCTCACTTCGCTGGATGAGGCCAATCTACCGCAACGCTTCCCGGCCAGCCTGCAACTGGCTTTCGATCGCGTTGAAACGCTGCGCTACGGCGAGAACCCGCACCAGCACGCCGCCTTCTATCGCGACCCGATTCAAACCCCCGGCACGATTGCCGCCTACCAGCAATTGCAAGGCAAGGAGCTCTCCTACAACAACATCGCCGATGCCGACGCCGCCTGGGAGTGCGTCAAGACCTTCAGCGCCCCGACCTGCGTCATCGTCAAGCACGCCAACCCCTGCGGCGTAGCCATCGACACCAGCCTGCTGGCGGCCTACGAAAAGGCTTTCCAAACCGATTCGACCTCGGCCTTCGGCGGCATCATTGCCTTCAACGGCACCGTTGGCGCCGACATCGTCACCGCCATGAACGCCCGCCAGCACTTTGTGGAAGTATTGATCGCTCCCGGCTACACGCCGGAGGCACGGCAAATGCTCGCTGCCAAGCAAAACCTGCGCGTTCTCGAACTACCGCTAGCCAAGGTTTACCACGACTTCGAAATGAAGCGCGTCGGTGGCGGGCTGCTGGTGCAAACGCCGGACATGTTCAACGTCAGCGAAGCCGATCTCAAGGTCGTCACCCGCGTCAAGCCAAGCGCTGCGCAAATCCAAGACCTGCTCTTTGCCTGGCGCGTCGCCAAGTTCGTCAAATCCAATGCCGTCGTTTTCTGCGGCAACGGCATGACGCTTGGTGTCGGCGCCGGCCAGATGAGCCGTGTCGATTCGACGAAAATCGCCGTCAGCAAGGCGCAACACGCCGGTCTGGCACTGACCGGGTCCTGTGTGGCTTCGGATGCCTTCTTCCCCTTCCGCGACGGCATCGACGTCCTTGCCGCCGCCGGCGCCAAGTCGGTCATCCAGCCCGGCGGCTCGCTGCGCGACGAAGAAGTCATCGCCGCCGCCGATGAACACGGCATCGCCATGGTCTTCACCGGCGCCCGGCATTTCCGGCATTGATAAAGCAAACCACCAAGCCACAAAGAACACCAAGTTCCACCAAGAAAATCGATAGCTCTAAAACTTGGTGCTCTCTTGGTGACTTGGTGGTTCGCATTTTTTCTTGGCATTCTCATCTTTGACTTTTATGAAACTACTCGTCATCGGTTCCGGCGGGCGTGAACACGCGCTGGCCTGGCATCTGGCCAAGGCTTCCGGCCTGCAAAAAATCTACGTCGCCCCCGGCAACGCCGGCACGGCCAATGAGCCCGAAATCGAAAACCTGCCGCTCACCGACCCGGTCGAACTCGCCGAGTTTGCGCAAAAGCAAGGCGTTCACCTCACTGTCGTCGGACCGGAAGCCCCCTTGGCCGAAGGCATCGTCGACCTCTTTCGCGCCCGTGGCCTCAAAATCTTTGGCCCGACCCAGGAAGCTGCACGACTCGAAAGCTCCAAGGACTTCGCCAAACGTTTCATGGTGCGCCACAAAATCCCGACGGCTGCCTTCGCCACTTTCGACGATGCCACCGCTGCCCATGCCTACGTTCAAGAGCAAGGCGCGCCCATCGTCATCAAGGCCGACGGCCTCTGTGCAGGCAAGGGCGTCACCGTCGCCAGGACTCAGGAAGAAGCACATGACGCCATCGATGCCCTGTTCTCCACCCGGGCAGCGCAGGTCGTCATCGAAGAATATCTGGAAGGCGAAGAAGCCAGTTTCATTGCCATGATCGACGGGAAAAACATCCTGCCGCTGGCTACCTGCCAGGACCACAAGCAACTCGGCGACGGCGATAGCGGACCGAACACCGGCGGCATGGGCGCCTGTTCACCAGCAGCCGTTATCACCCCGGCCATCCATGCCAGGATCATGCGCGAAATCATCACCCCGACGGTGCGCGGCATGGCTGCCGAAGGCTCCCCCTACACCGGATTCCTCTACGCCGGGCTGATTATCGGCAAGGACGGATCGGTCAAGGCGCTGGAATTCAACTGCCGTTTGGGCGATCCGGAAGCGCAGGTCATCCTGATGCGCCTCAAATCCAACCTGCTGCAACTTCTGGAATTCGGCATCGCCGGCAAGCTGGGAGAAGTCGAAGCCGAATGGGACCGCCGCGTCGCCCTGTGCGTCATCCTCGCCGCCGCCGGCTACCCGAAAACCCCGCGCAACGGCGACCTCATCAATGGCTTGCCGGAGAACAGCGAAGAAGTCCACGTTTTCCATGCCGGCACCGCGCGGCACGGCGACCAGCTCATCACCTCCGGCGGCCGTGTGCTCGGCGTCACCGCCCTCGGCGATAACATCAAACAGGCCAGGAAACACGCCTACGACGCACTGGCCAACATCCACTTCGAAGGCATGCAATACCGGCAAGATATCGGAAACAGGGCGTTAGGCTCGCACGGCTAAACTATTTATCCACATGACGGCGTCGAAAGCTTCTCGATTTTTAACGCACGCATCTGATCCGGCATCAACGCATCATGCTTTTCCAACAGATGCGCAATGCGCCTCACCTCATCCTCATCCCCGGCCCCTTGGCGGGCGCGCAGTTCGAGTTGCAAGGCGGCGATATGGCGGCCGGACGAGGCGTCATGCAGGCGTTGCAGGACGACGAGTGCTTCGTCAAAACGCTGCATCTCGACGAGCATTTCGGCTTCCATCATCCAGCACGCAGGCTGCATTTTGGGATCGTCCTGCACCGCTTTTTCCAGCCACTCTTTTTGCTTGAGCGGTTCATGCAGGCGCTGCGCGGAGCGGGCAGCGAGCATCGCGGCAAGCGCCATCGACTGGCCGGTGGCATGTACCGCTGCCGCCTTTTTCAAGGCCAAACCGAAACGGCCTTCGTAAATCAGGCGCGTAATCTCGGTAATCTCGGCGGCCGTTTTATCGCGCAGCCGGCGTTGGCGAAATTCGCGCACCCGCTGCGGTAGCGAGAGTGTCAAGGCCAGACCACGCAACACGGCATAAAAAACAACGAAGCCGGCAAAGAGAAACAGCATGGCCAGATTCAGCGAAATTTCGGTGCGATACGGCGGGATGATCAGCAGCACATAACCGTCATTGTAATGCGCTGCCACGGCGATACCAACGGCCAACGCGGCAAGCGTCAGCACCCAGAACAAGCCTTTCATTTGCGCTCCTTGCCGAGCTTGAAATTCTTGATCGCCGAGAGACTCTCGTTCAGGTTAGGTAGTTCGATGCTGATCTCGGTGGCTGAAAGTTCCTTGAGCGAATGTTGTGCGGCTTGCACCGGCGCTTCGCGGTGATCGAAATAACGATCAACCCAGGTCTGCGCGTAATTCAGTTCATTGCGGAAAGTCCATTGATCGTGCGCAAGCAAGGCCAGACGGGCATTGAGCAAACGCAGCTTGAGGTTTTCGCGCAGGAAGAAAACCTGCGTCGGCGCAAGCAACGCCGGCTCGTCGCGGTCAAAACGCTGGATGCGCACCAGACTGCGGACTTCGCTCCAAAACTCGCTGCCGAGATTCTTCCAGAAAGCCCAGGAACTGACCGGCGCATCGACCGCCTCCACCGCCTTGGCGGGCTCCTTCTCTTCACGCGGTCGCCCATCAACGGCCAAAGGCAGCCCATCGACCGCCGAAATTAGGCCTTCGAGGCGGGCATTCATTCCCGGCAAATCGATTTGCGGCAAGGCGCGCAAACGCTCCAAATCGCGCGCCAGCACTCGGCGCAGGCTGATGAACTGCGGCCTGCTGCTACCGACGAGCCGCGCATCGGCGGTCTGCAAAGCCAGCACCGCGCCCTGCACATTGGCAGCAAGCTGCAACTGCTGCGCAGCCAACGTCACGTTCTGCTCGACCTC
>CAZZDF010000142.1:0-5105 GCA_964652915.1 uncultured Propionivibrio sp.
TTTCCGGCAAGGTTGCGCTCGATCTGGTCGCGATGCTGGGCAACGCGTTCGTTGATGAGCTGCTGGTCGATGCTGTCGTAGCGATACATGAATGATTCGTCCTGTTGTCTTCGGATGTTTCTTACAAAGTGATCAGTTTGCCGCCAACCAGTACCAGCATCGTGGCGAGGAGGGGGCGCAATACTTTTTCGGGGACTTTTGCCGAAGCGTGGCTGCCCAGCCAGATTCCCGGAAGCGAGCCAAGCAGCAGACTGCCGAGCAAGGTCCAGTCGACGCTGCCGATCGCCCAGTGACCGATGCCGGCGACCAGCGTCAGCGGTACGGCGTGCGCCAGATCGCTGCCGACGATGCGGATGGCCGGCAGCTTCGGGTAGAGGAAAAACAGCACTGCCACGCCGAGCGCACCGGCTCCAACCGAAGAAATCGTCACCAGTATACCGAGCAACACGCCAACGGCGACGGTGATCGGCGCCTGATATTGGGTATGAGCAGAATCTTCAGCGTGGCTTAGTGCGTAGCGTTGCAGCTTTTGGCGGAAGACGATGGCCAGCGCGGTGAGCACCAGCGCGATGCCCAGCGAGACTGAAATGGTATGGGTGATGGCGGCGCTTTGCTTGGGCAGGAAGGAGAGCGCCCAGATGGTCAGGATCGAAGCCGGGATGCTGCCGCTGGCCAGCAGGCCGGTGATGCGCCAATCGACGTGGCCTTTTTTGGCATGCACGGTCGTGCCGCCGGCTTTGGTGATCGCCGCATAGAGCAGGTCGGTGCCGACGGCGGTGGCCGGATGCACGCCGAAGAGCAGCACCAGCAGGGGGGTCATGAGCGAGCCGCCGCCGACGCCGGTCAAGCCGACGATGGCGCCAACGACAAAGCCTGAAACGGTATAAAGCCAGTCCATGAACACCTCTGTAATTAGGAATGGCCAAATATTAGCAATGGGGATATTGATATAAAAAGAATATCGAGTTAGATTGTTAGAACTATCGGTTATTAAGGCTCAAGATGAAACTACAACAGCTTCGTTATCTTGTTGAAGTGGCGCACCGCGGGCTGAATGTCTCGGAGGCGGCAGATGTTCTCTATACCTCGCAACCCGGCGTTTCCAAACAGATCAAGTTGCTCGAGGACGAACTGGGCGTCGTTGTTTTCGAGCGCAGCGGCAAGCGGCTGACGGCGATTACCGAGCCGGGCAAGCGCGTCATCGAAATCGCCGAGCGCATGCTGCGCGAAGCGGAAAATATCAAGCGGGTCGGCGAAGAGTACGCGGGCGGCGATTCCGGCAGTCTGGTGGTGGCGACCACGCACACCCAGGCGCGTTACGTGTTGCCGCCGATTGTTCAGCGTTTCATGGAGCGTCACCCCAAGGTGCGCCTGTCGATGCATCAGGGCAGCCCGACGCAGATCGCCGAATGGACGCTCAAGGGCGAAGCCGACATCGCCATTGCTACCGAAGCGCTCACCCAGTACCCGCAACTCGTGGTGCTGCCGTGTTACCAGTGGGGGCATTGCCTGGTGGCGCCGGAAGGGCACCCGATCCTTGCCGAGCGCTCGATTTCGCTGGCTGCGCTGGCACGCTGGCCGTTGATTACCTACGATCCGGCCTTTGCCGGCCGCTCGAAGATCAGCGGTGCCTTCGAGCGTGCGCAGCTTGAGCCGAACATCGTGCTGGCGGCGATCGATTCGGACGTGATCAAGACCTACGTAAGCCTTGGTCTGGGCCTCGGCATTATCGCCAGCATGGCTTACGATGCCGAACGCGATACGGGCCTCAAAGCCGTCGATGTGGCGCATCTCTTTGGCACCAACATGACGCGGATCGGGTTGCGCCGCGGCACCTACCTGCGCCAGTACGAATACGACTTTATCGAGCTGTTTGCCTCGCAACTCACCAAACGGGCCGTCGACATGGCGATGGCCGGACCAGGAGCGGATGATGAATATCAACTATGACCCTGCCGGAAGGCAGCCCAAGGGCCCCGTCGCCCAGGTGCTGACGGCAATTCTCGGCGTCCTCGTGCTTGCCGGCGCGCTGATGTTTTCTCTCGTGTTTTTCGCCGTTATCGCCGTTGCCGGATTGATTCTTTGGGGCTGGTTCTGGTGGAAAACCCGCGCCCTGCGGCGCCAGATTCGCGAGCAGATACAGGCGCAGTCGGTCGACGCGCCGGATCTGGGGCCGATGGCCGAAGGCGAAGTGATTGAAGGCGAGGTGATTCGGGTGGTGGATGAGGGGAAGCGGCTGGGCGAGTAGTGCCGATTGCGCTCTCCTGAATTGACAATAGATGCTTGAGGGTAATTGATGTTTTCAAAGCTGCTTTATGTTCAGGTCCGGGAAAATCAGTTCCAGATTCGAAACATTACCGACTCCGTAACGATTCAGCGCAAAGCCAATACGCCTTTTTCCCACCCAAGAATGCTGGTGGGCAACTTTACGATGGCGCAGGAATGTCTGAAATCCGCGTTGTCCGAAGCTCGTGGGTCAGGTTTTGCGTTGACTACCCAAGTGCTTATTCATCCGCTTGAGAAGCTTGAGGGCGGATTGACTCAAGTTGAAGAACGCTTGCTTCAAGAGCTGGCGCTTGGCGCGCGAGCGTCAAAGGCGGTGGTATGGGTGGGCGCTCCACTTGGCGATGCGGAAGTCGCTTCAAAGATGGCGGGTAAATAACGCCCGATTTTTCTTGTGAAGCTCAATGAGGCTCGCGTTTCACCATTCTGGCAGCTTCGGGCATCAGCCCGCCGCCACTACCCGATTCCGCCCGCCTTCCTTGGCCTGATACAGCGCTGCATCGGCGGACTGGATGAGCGCGAGGCTGTCCGATTCGTTACCGGTTGATAAGGCAACGCCGACGCTGATGGTGACGGGGATGCGCTGGTTTTCCCAGAGGAAGTCGGTTTTTTCGACCAGGGTGCGAATGCGTTCGCCGATTTGCAGGGCGACGCGCAAGGGGGCGTTGGTTAGGACGGCGGCGAACTCCTCGCCGCCGTAGCGGAAGACCAGATCTTCTGCGCGTGAGCTGCTGCGCAGCACTTCGGCAAGGCGGCGCAGTACGGCATCGCCGGCGGCGTGGCCGTAGTTGTCGTTAACGTGCTTGAAGTGGTCGATGTCCAGCATCAGGCAGGCCAGCGGTGCGTTGTTTGACTGGGCGAACAGCCATTCCGAAGCGAGAAAATCGAGGCCGTTGCGGCGATTGGGGAGTTGCGTCAGCGTGTCGGTCAGGGCGTCTTGCAGCAGTCGCTTTTGCGCGACGGCAAATTCGTCGGTCGAACGCATGATGTCCAGCCGTTCGCGGTGGATTTCGGCTTTGAGCGCTTGCATGCGCGCCGCGGTGTTGAGGTGGACGCGCAGTGTTTGCGGGTTGGGCGGCTTGAGCAGCACGTCGTCCGCGCCGGCGTCGATGACTTCAAGCACGCGGTTTTCGTTTTCGGCCGAGGCCAGTACGAGGATGTAGCTTTCTTTGCCGGCGGGCGTATGGCGCAGGTTGCGGCAGAAATCGGTGACTTTGGGGAAGGGCATCGACAGATCGGTGATGATGATCGGTGCCGGGCGACGCAGGGTTCCGGCCAGGTCTTCGGCAGTGTCGCCGACCAGTACCGGGAGATGGCCAAGGGCCTCGATCTGCTGCATCAATGGCGTGAGTTCGGGCGTCGGAATGCCGATGAGCTGGACATTGAGGCAGGGGCGACTGGCCCGCCGGTTTTCGGAGTCGGTGCTGGTTGCCATGTGACGTAGCGGCGGGCTGGCGGCGAGGATGTCGGCAAAGGGTGGCACGTCCTGCGTGCGCACTTGCAGTTTGCTTCCCCATTCGCGCCAGTGTTCAACCATGTGGTCGACGAGTTCGTTGAGCGCATCGCCGCCGATGCCCAGCCGGGCGGCACGCGCCAGCAGTGCCGGTAGCAGGCTCCAGCGCGATTCGTCATCTACCATGCACAGATGCGCGAGGGCGTTGGCAAAGCTCAAGGATTGGGTGAGCGTCTGCACGCGTGAGCCATCGGTAAAGCCGGCGGCGTCCGGGTTTTCGTGATGGAAGGCGGCTTGGATGAGGACTTCCGGCAGCCCCCATTCGTTGAGCAGGCTAGCACCCAGTTCGTGGTGGTCCATGCCGAACTGCTCCTGCTCCATTGGCGTGATGTCGATGCGCTGTTCGCGGGCGGCAAGCAGGAGCGTTGAGTATTCCTCGGGGAAGAGCGAAGCCAGCGCCAGCTCGCCGATTCTGGCCAGCAGGCCGATGGTGAAAATTTCTTCACTGGCAATTTGCGCGTAATGCGCGAGTTCCTGACAGGCGATGCCGGTAGCCAGCGAATGTCCCCAGAACCCTTCGTAGTCGAAGGCCGGGCAGGCGCCGGAGCGGTGATCGTGCATGACCGACAGGCCGACGACCAGATCGCGCACGCGGAAGGAGCCGAGTGCCACGATGGCGCGTTGCAGCGAAACGATCGGGCGCGAGCGCCCAAACGCCGCGGCATTGGAAAAATACAGGAGGCGACCGGCAATGGCTGGGTCGGACTGAACCAAGTGAACGAGATCGGCAATGCGAAAGTCGTCTCGATGCAACAGGCGGATGATCGACAAGGCGACGCCCTTCGGCGAGGGGAGCTTGCCGGTGGCCTTTAGTGCCGCGTAGCGTTCTGGGTCGATAAAGCGCATGGTGAATGATTTCTGTAAGCACTTATCATAGACCGGAATGCGGCAATTTGGGGGTGCAACGGCCAGCAAACCGGCCGGAAACCGCTGTGCGGTCGTTTTTTCGGGGAACTTCGGCGGCGGATGCTCTTTCAAACCGGCAAAAGCATGCCTGATTTGCGCCGCCACTGTGCCGTCGGTGGCTTCCTGCGCTATGCTACAAAAGGTTAATCATTCTGGTTTTTGCAGTTAGGGAGAGAAGCATTGAAAGTCCTTGTTCCAGTCAAGCGGGTGGTCGATTACAACGTCAGGGTGCACGTCAAGGCCGATGGTTCCGGGGTGGATACGGCCAATGCCAAGATGTCGATGAATCCCTTTGACGAAATTGCTGTTGAAGAAGCCGTGCGTTTGAAGGAAGCGGGGACCGCCAGCGAAGTGCTGGTTGTTTCGGCGGGGCTGGCCAATTGCCAGGAGACCTTGCGTACGG
>CAZZDF010000143.1:0-5039 GCA_964652915.1 uncultured Propionivibrio sp.
CGATGATCGGGACGAGCAGACGGTTTGACTCGTAAATCGTCTGCAGGAAATGGATAATGCCGAAATCGGCCACCCGGCGCGAGAAGCCTGAGAGATCGGTGAACATCACCGCCCAGCGTTCGCCGAAGAGATTCCATATCTGTTCGTCTACACGGCTTTTTTCCTTGCCTGAATTGAGGCGTTTTTCGATCAGTTTTTCCAGACGATCCTGGGAAGCGCTGGAAACGATTCCGTAGGTAAATGACATGATGGCCTCCGAACCTCGTTATGCGGATAAGATGGGCAGGGAGCGTAATGCTTCCGGTTTCACGGAGTATGGTATTGCCTGATGCAGCCGTCAATTGCCGAGCGGGTTTCAAGCGGGTGTTGGTCGGCGTCAATGGGTGTTGTACCAGAATTGTTCTGGCATTAATTCGGTTGCCAACGAGACAAAGAAGGCGCAATATTTTCCGGCGCCCGGCTTGACGATGGCTATGCGCTTCGCATTCACTCGATCATTCATAGGAGCCGATATGAGCCATGTTCTTCGCAACGTTATCGTCCTGGGTTTGATGATTGCGGGCGCTTGTGCGCAGGCACAAAGCACGGTCACTGCTTACAACACCTACCTCACTGCGCCGTTTTCAGCCGATCAAAACCCGGGGCTGGCCGCCGAACTGGTCGACTATTTGAACGCGAAGCTGAAGGGCAAGTACGTTATCAGCTTGCAGAATCTTCCGCGCGAGCGATTGAATCAGAAGGTTATTGCCGATCTGAACTTCAAAGGTATTGTTCTGTTCTCCAATCCGATTTTTGTCGCTGATCTGGATAGGAAGAAGTATTTCTGGACGGCGCCCATCATGTCCGACAGGAACGACGTGATTTCACCGATTGGCAAGAAAATCGAGTACCACGATCCCGATTCGCTCAAGGATAAGCTGTTTGCCGGCATCAGAGGTAACAAGTATGCCGGCCTTGAAGGACGGTTCGGAAAAGACATCAAGCGTGCCGATTTTGGTTCTGAGCTGACAATGCTTAAAACGATTGCCTTGGAACGGGCAGAAGTTACGGTGATGGCCGCATCGACTTATAACTATCTGATGAAGACCAGCGGCAAAAAGGAAGGTTTGATTGGCAAGCTCTATGTGTCGCCAACCCCGCACCTCAGGTTCGACCGGTATATGTTTGTGGCCAACCGCGATGAGGGTTTGGCAAAGGAACTTTCGACAGTCGCCGAGGGGATGGCAAGTGATCCAGAGTGGCAAGCGATCCTTGCCAAATATGGCGCGGTGAATCCGGTGCCGGTGGCTAAGCCGGAGCAATAGGTTTTGGCACCAAGCGAACAGGGTTTGCCGCAAAAAATGTCCTCCGGGCGCGCAAGACAAGAGCGATGTTTGTCTGCTACCCTTGAAGCATCAAGGTGCGAGCGAAAAGAGCCGGAATTTCGAGACTGGCCACCAAGCGAATAGGGAGATGAAGTAGCGATGTCCATGGAAACCGAACTGAAATTGCGCTTGTCTTCGGCGCAGGCGCGCCGTCTGGCGGCGCATCCGCTACTCGCCGGAGGTGCGCCGCAGAAGTCGCGTTTGGCCAACACCTATTACGACACGCCGGATTTTGCCTTGCGTGAGCGCGGGATTGCCTTGCGTTTGCGGCGCAAGGGCTGGGCGGTTTGGTTGATGACCGTCAAGGGCGGTGATTCGGGGGCCGGTGGCTTGGCGCAGCGAGTTGAATGGGAAGCGCCAACGCGCCCCGGCGTTTTTGATTTCGGCATTGTCACCGATGATGCTTTGCGCGAGTTCCTGGAATCACAACATGCGCGCCTGCGACCGGTGTTCACCACAGACTTTACCCGCACGGCATGGTCTTTGGAGCGTAACGGTTCGGTTGTCGAGCTGGCGCTTGATCGCGGAAAAATCTCCGCTTTGCCAGCTGACGATGGCGCCGTGCCACTCAGCTCGCCCTTGTGCGAGGTTGAGCTTGAGCTGTTGCAAGGGGATTCGCCCGATGCGCTGTTCGAACTGGCGATCGAACTGGCTGCCGACTTGCATTTGCATCCCGAAATTCTGAGCAAGGCCGAGCGCGGTTTTGCGCTGGCCGAGGGCAAAGTGGTTGCGCCGGTCAAGGCATTTTCTTCGGGTGTCGATCGGACGATGTCGCCGCTTGAGGCGTTTCGGGCGATTGCTTCGTCGTGTGTCCTGCAGTTGCAGCGCAATGAGGCCGGAGCGATTACCGGGAAGAATCCGGAATACGTGCATCAGGCGCGGGTGGCGATCCGCCGTTTGCGTTCGGCCCTGAAACTGTTTGCGCCGGTCTTGAACGAGCGCTTTATCGAGGTTTATTCGCAGTATTGGCAGGCCTTGGCCAGTAATCTGGGAAGCGCCCGCGATTGGGATGTATTTTTGAACGAGACTTTGGCGCCGCTTGAGGAGGCCTTTCCCGGCGACCCGGACCTCGCGGTGTTGCGCGCGCGGGGCGAGGAAACCAAGGCCAAGGCACAGGCACAGGCCAGCGTGGCGTTGACGCAACGGCTGTACAGTCAGCTGTTGTTGGCTTTTTCGGCCGCCTTGTTCCGAGTGACGCCGCCAACGATCGCAGCGGAGGGAGGCGCAACGGCGCAGAGTCTGCGCAAGTTCGCCGCGCGCCGCTTGAACAAGCGGGCGGCCATGATTGAACAACTGGTTCGCGAGCACGGCAAGATGAACGCCGAGCGGCGCCACGAACTGCGCATCGCGTTCAAGAAACTGCGTTACGCACTGGAGTTTTTTGCCCCGATTCTGCCGTCCAAGCGACTGGCGAAGTACCAGAAGTCGCTCGAAACGCTGCAGGACTTGCTTGGCACGCTCAACGATCAGGTAACCGCTTCACGCTTGATCAAGGAAATGCATCCGAAAGGCGAGCCGGGGCCACTGACGCGCGGCTGGATTGCGGGACGGGTCCATTTACTGCTGGTGGCGCTCAATGCCGAATTGCGCAAGTTTGTCGCTGGCAAAAAGCCGTGGGCCTGACGACCTGCTTTGCGACCTGCTCTGGAAGCCAATAGGCACGGGTATCTTGCTATAGAGGTATGCTGGAAGCCAATGACTATGCGGCTTCCAGAGTATGTGTTCGGCGAAGTTGGAATTAGAGCCAGCCGGCGCGTTTGAAGCGATAGTAGAGAAGTCCGGCGGCTCCGCTGATGGCCAGCAGGGCGCTCGGATAGCCGAATTCCCATTGCAGTTCCGGCATATTCTTGAAGTTCATTCCCCAGATGCCGGCGAGCGCGGTGGCGATGGCAAAAATCCCGGCCCAGGCCGCCAGCTTCTTGTTCACTTCACTTTCCTCGATGGTCACCATCGAAAGATTGACCTGAATCGCCGTGTCGATGGTTTCGCGGATGTTGTCAATTGACGCGTTGATCCGAGCCAGATGGTCATAGACATCGCGGAAATAGTGCCGGCTGTTAGCGCAAATTGCCGGCCCGCGGCCGCTGGAGAGTTTCATGGCCACTTCCATCAGCGGCGAGGTGGCGTGTTTGAGCAGGGTGGCTTTGCGTTTGAGTCCGTACAGGTGAACAATGTTGGCGCGCGCAGCGCCTTTGGCGAAAATTTGCTCTTCGATTCGTTCAAGCCCTGATTCCAGACGATCCATGATCGGAAAATAGCGGTCAACAATCGTGTCCATCAAGGCGTAAAAAACGAAACCGGTGCCTTGCTTGAGCAGTTCTGGCTCACGTTCGCAGCGCTCGCGCACAGCGCGGAAGTTCTGTTGGCTGCGATGTCTGACCGAAAGCACGTAGTTGTGTCCAAGGAAGATGCAGACTTCGCTTACCGAGTACTCGGCGTCGTGGAATTCGAGCTGGTGCATGACGGCAAAGACCGAATCCCCGTATTCCTCGATTTTCGGCCGCTGATGGCCGTGCCGTGCGTCTTCGACGGCCAGTTCATGCAGGTTGAACTCCTCCTGCATTTTCGCCAGTTCGTCCGGTTCCGGGTCGTAAAGCGCCACCCAGACGAAACAGCCTGGCTTTTGCAGAAAATCACTGATGTCCTCGACCGGCAACTCGGCGAGTCTCGATCCGTTTTCATAGGCAACGCAGTTGATGAGCATGTTCAGTCCTTCGGTTTTCGTCGTAGTCCTTATCCTGCACTTTTTTACCAATTTCGGCGAGTAGTGGTGGGGGTTACGACTTACTGCGGTTGATTCAGTACAATAACCGGCTTTGGTGCTGCTTGTTGCGGTGCGCTGCGGAGTTTGTTAAATGACAAGAAAATATTTTGGTACTGACGGGGTGCGTGGTCGCGTCGGGCAGATGCCGATTACGCCGGATTTTGTGATGCGTCTTGGCTATTCGGCCGGGAAGGTGCTGGTTGCGCACAGTGCGGACGCGCTGCATCTGAAAGCGGGTGATCGGCCGGCGGTGCTGATCGGAAAAGATACGCGGATTTCCGGCTATATGCTGGAGGCGGCACTGGAGGCGGGGTTTTCGGCGGCTGGCGTGGATGTCTGTCTGGTCGGGCCGATCCCTACGCCGGCGGTGGCTTATCTCACCCGTGCGCTGCGTCTGCAGGCTGGTATCGTGATTTCGGCGTCGCATAATCCCTATTACGATAATGGCATCAAATTCTTTTCGGCGCAGGGAACCAAACTGGACGATGCATTGGAAGCCGAGATCGAGGCCAGCATCGATGCACCGATCGTCTGCGTGCCTTCGGCCGATTTGGGTCGTGCGCGGCGGATCGACGACGCGGCCGGGCGCTACATCGAGTTCTGCAAGAGTACCTTCCCGAACGATCTCGATCTGCGCGGTTTGAAGATCGTCGTCGATTGTGCGCATGGCGCGGCGTATCACATTGCACCGCACGTGTTTCATGAATTGGGCGCCGAGATCATTGCCATCGGTGCCGAGCCCAACGGCCTCAATATCAACAACGAAGTCGGGGCGACGGCGCCCGGTGCTTTGAGCAAGGCGGTGCTGGCCAATCAGGCGGACATGGGGATTGCGCTCGATGGTGACGCCGACCGGCTGATCATGGTCGATGCCGAGGGCAAGATTTACGACGGCGATCAGTTATTGCTGG
>CAZZDF010000144.1:0-5012 GCA_964652915.1 uncultured Propionivibrio sp.
CCTTGGGATCATCCCAAGTGCCGGTCACCCGATACTCGAAACCGAACATATGATTCAACGGATTCTGCAGCGCCTTGTGCGCCAGCCAGGTTGCCGCGCCGGCAACCGGATTGATCAGCGCCACCCCCAGTGCTGCCGTTCCGCCCAGCTCAGGCTGAACGTTTACGTTGAGCCGCTGTGTCTCGCTTTTCAGATCCACGTCGCCACGGATCAGCACCCGCGCCGAAGGCCCATCAATTTGCAAGCGGTCGGTTCGCATCACGCCTCCGTCGACGGCAAGCTGGCTGCTCACGCTGTCAAAAGCAAAACCGTCGCTGAAAACGTCTTTGAAATCGAGAGAAATCCGCCGTGGCAGCCCCTGCAGACTGATCAAGCCAAGCAACTTGCCGGCGGCTCCAGGGTCAAGCTTCAAGAACTGTCCCTTGCCAGCTTCCAGCGTCATATCACCGCCCAGCGAAGCATAGTCAAAATCGGTCGGCGAGCCATTCCAGCCAAGCTTCCCGCCAAACTGCGCGACCCCGCCGCGAATGGTGTCGGGATAGCCCATGCGCTCCAGCAGCTTGCCCACATCGCTGCTGTCGATCTTGAACTCCAGCTGCGTGCGCTGTTTCCCGCCAGCAATCCGCCACTGGCCGCTCCCCGAAAGCTTGCCGTGAGGATTGATCGCCTGCATTTTGCTCAATTGCCACACGCCCCCTTCATTGCGCGCTTGCAATTCGAGCCGCCCGAAGCGTTTACCACCCAGCACAAAGTCGTCAGCGACGATATCGAGCGCCGGCAACTCCTTCAAAGCCTCGCCGGCCACTGTCTCAGAACTCGTGGTTGCCGGATCAATGGCTACCTGCTTGAAACGCGCTGTCAGCTTGCCCTTGCCTTCCTTGTCCCATTGCAAATCGCCCGACATCTGTTTCGAACTCAAATGGACTTTCCACAACGAAGCCGCCGGCGTTGCCAAAATATCGACATCGTTAAAGTGCCGCCCCAGGAGCAACAGATCGTCCGTCTTGAGACTGATGGCATTGACGGTCAAAGACGAAGAAGGTTCGGATACATTTCCGCTCTCCGCCCCGCCCAACAGACGGCGCCAGTTGTCGCCGTCAAAATGTTTGGCGGTCAACCCGAGCAGTACTCCGCTATCCGGAAGCTGCAAGGGCCGCCCTACTGCCACCGCTCCGCGTTCGACCACAAAGCCTTCACCCTGCTTGCGACGCAAGAACTGCGCTGACAGCAGCTTGCCCAACGACACATTGATCTGATCGCGCACCGGGGCGTTGGCAGTGCTCGTACCGGTGGCCACGGCGCCGGGCAACAACAGTTTTTCAAAACGCAAAGGCAGCGTATCGCTTGCCTTCTTGGCAAAGGGCTCAGGGAACGCAGAAGCCAAGCCGACCAGGTTCGAATCGATGATCAGATCGGCATTGCGCTTGTTGATACGCACCTCGCCACGATACGAAACGGCTCCCGACAAATTCGCCAACAAGGGTGAGGCCAACTGGCTGCGCAGTTGATTGGCCGTAATCGAACCATTGGCAGTGATCAATACTTTTCCGTCCTTCTGCGACCCGCCCTTGATCTTGAGCGGCCCGCCGAAAAGGGTGGCGGTGATTTCCGGGATGCGCAAATCGCTTTCGGAAAACTCGACCGTTCCATGCACCTGCTTGAAGCCAGGCAACCCCGGATCGACCTTCACTTCGTTGCCGGCCATCTTGAAGACGCCACTGACCTTCGACTCACCGAGCTTTTGCTCATCAAGCGGGATGATCAAATCGAGATCAAGTTTCCCGTTGCCCACCGCGCGCATATCCGAGGTGAAATGATCGATCCTTGGCCCAACCGGGCTCTGCTCGATGAACTTGAGAAATTCCGAGGTCGGCCCGGATGCCTTGCCTTTGACGTACAAGGTCGAAATCGGCCGATCGAAATCGGGAATCTCGACCTTGGTATCCGTCAAACTCGCGCCAAGAATGCTTCCCCGCTGCGCATCGACGGTCATCCCGTTGCCTTCAAAGCGCAAATCCCCGTCGATTCCCTCAATACGCGGCCAGCCTTCGGCGTAATCGATCACCACATCCTTGGCCTTGACCGTCACCAGAAATTGCCCCTTGCTCTTGTCAAGGAAGGGAAAATCGTTCAAATCGCCCTTGAGGATCAGCTTTGCTTCCGGCGCATGCCCGGAAATCAGAGAATCGCGCAGCCAATGACGCGCTCCCTCGCCCACCGCATGCGGCATGTAGCTCCAGACGGCACGCGCATCGGCGCGCATCAGCGCGGCAGTCAGATCGATACTGCCCGGCCCTTCACCGCTATGCCGATACGAACCTTGCGCCGAACCAGCCGCCTGCGGACCGGCAAATTCCATGCGCACCAATTTGGCATCGAGAACGTTCTTGTTCAGTTTCCACTTGGCTTGGGCATTGAGCGAATCAAACCGGGTCAAGGATTCGGGAAAAACGCCGGGCAGATCGATCGTCGATTTTTTTGAATTCAGCGTTACGGCGCCGCCGGTTTCGCTGGCGTCAAAGCTTCCGGTCAAACCCGAAAACCCGGGGAAAACGCCGTGCGCTTTGAGAGCCAGATCTTCAAACCCGGCTTTCAGCGAGTATTCCTGCAGACGTTCCGCATCGCCTTTCCACTTGACCGAAAGCCCGCTTACCCGGCCACGCGGGCCAAATTCGTCCAGTAACTGGCGCGAGCGCGCATCAAACGGCATGTACTCGGCCAACCGGGCCAGCGCTCCAAGATCAAGAATACTGGCACTGGCTTTCCCGCTCCCGCCTTTCGCGCTCCGTGCCGGCTTCCAATCGACGTAAAAGTCGGTTGCCTCGACCCGAATCGGCGCCACAGTTGCCGGGACCTCAGGCTCGGAAGACTCATCCGCCAACTCGATCTCCAGCGGTGAAACGGGTTCGGTTTCCAACGCCACCCGGCGTCCATTCAGCACGAATCCGCTATCCGGAAATTCAAGCTCAAGACGCCCCGACATCCGTTCAAGCGCCAGCATCGGCAGTTCAGGCGCCAGGCGCAGGCTGACATCTTCCAGCACGATGTCGGTGGTCACGTCGCTCAGTTTGCCCTCGTCAAACCCGAGCCACAGGCGCACACCACCGCGCCCTTGCGGCAGCGCCACCGGGTAATCGACCCACTGTCGCCACACGGCCAGATCGGTGTAATCAAGTTCGGCATAGGCCTCACCCGACCACGATTTGATCTGATCGAGATCGCGCCCGATGAGATCCCCGCGAATGTCGATCCTCGAAGCCAGCGCCTCCGGCGGCAAGGCCGTCAGGCCAAAGCGATGGTGCTTGCCGTTATTGTCCAGCGCGAAATTGAGGTCTTCGAGAATCAGCGTCGGCGCACCGCGCAACTCATCCTCCCAAACCACGGTCGCCCCATGGATACGAATCTGCTTTTGCTCCAGAATCCAGCCGGAAATGTCGCTGTTGGTCTCTTCGAGATCGACGCGAATACCGGCAACAAACAGCACCCCTTTGACGTCCCGCCGAATGTGCAGAATCGGCTCATCAAGCCGCAACAGCCGCAGCGTCAGATCGGCTCTTGGCACGGACCACCAGGAGAGAACGGCTTCTACCCGATTCAGCGAGATGGCCGGCAACCCTTCCGCGTCGGCAATACGCACGTCGAGCAAAGTCAGATCGGGGTTGACCCCATCCCACGATGCTTCGATCTTCCCGATACTCACACTCTGGCCTAGCCCACGACTGGCCATGCGCTCGATATCGCCGCGATAGTCCTCGATATGCGGCAACACGACATAGCGCAAGCCCAATACAGCCAAGACAAAGCCAAAATAGACCAGCCAGAAAGCCCACACGAGCGGCCGCCAAACACGACCCCAAACGCGCTTGACCGTCGAGAAACGCAGCGCGCCGACCCGTTTTGCCAAACTCACAGACAAGGAGTCCCTGCGTGTCATGACCCGGACACCCGCAGAAGACTTTGCCAATTATTGAAAAGCGTCACTAGAATGGCGTAAAACCAGAAAATCCATCGAAGCATCCATTGTAACGGCTTTGCTCTGGCGAGCCACGACGAACAAAGCCAAATCCCTTAGCAAACCCCATCACCCGAATGACCAACCTCATCGACGACACTTATCCGGCGGCATGGCAAGCGCCACTCCAACACAGTCGCTACCTTCGGCAATTGCTCGAAGCCCACCCGGAAATTGCGGAATGGCTGAAAGAACACGCCAACGAGCCATCTGACCCCGCGCTGATGCGCGAGTTTCTGGCCGCGCAAGCCCCGACATCGGAAGATGAACTCAAACAGGCGCTGCGCCGCCTGCGCCAGCGCGTCATGGCCACGCTGATCGTGCGTGACATTGGCGGCCAGGCGCCACTGGCCGAAGTGGTCGAAACAATGTCACAGCTTGCCGACCTCACCACCAACTTCGCTGCCGATTTCATCCACCGGCAGCTGGCCGAACAGTTTGGCGAACCACTTGACGCGCAAGGCGAGCCACAACGCCTGCTGATCGTTGGCATGGGCAAGCTCGGCGGGCGCGAGCTCAATGTCTCCTCCGACGTCGATTACATCTTCATCTACCCGGAAGACAGAGAAACCACCGGTGGAACCAACAACGGGCGCAAGATCGACGCCTTCGATTTCTTCACCCGCCTCGGCAAGCGCCTGATCACCACGCTGGCCGAAATCACCGCCGACGGCCAGGTCTTCCGCGTCGACATGCGCTTGCGTCCTTACGGCGACTCCGGCCCGCTCGTCTGCTCGCTCATTTCGCTGGAAAACTACTTCGTCACGCAAGGCCGCGAATGGGAGCGCTACGCCTGGATCAAGGCCCGCCTGATGAACGCCGGCGACAACCTGCAGCTGCAATGGGCGAGCGCCTTGAAAGCCAGCTCGCGCCCGTTCATCTACCGCAAATACCTCGACTACGGCGCGATCAACGCCATGCGCGACCTGCACGCGCAAATCCGCCGCGAAGTGGCGCGCAAGGACATGGCCGACCACATCAAGCTCGGCCCCGGCGGCAT
>CAZZDF010000145.1:0-5002 GCA_964652915.1 uncultured Propionivibrio sp.
CGATCCGGCGTTGTTCGGTGACGTCTTCCTTGACTGCGACGAAATGCGAGATTTCTTCGCTGGCGTTAAAGATCGGGGAGATTGATGTGCGTTCCCAGATCAAGCGTCCATCTTTGCAACGGTTGTGCAAGGTTCCACGCCAGATATCGCCGATAAGAATGGTGCGCCAAAGATCTTCATAGACCGAATAAGGCGTCTCGTCGCTTTTCAGAACCCTTGGCGTTTGGCCAATTGCTTCTAACGCGCTATAGCCCGTAATTTTCGTGAAAAACGGATTGACGTATTCGATCACGCCATTTCGATCGGTGATTACAATGGACACTGGGCTTTGCTCGACAGCGCGCAGCAACCTGGCCGATTCTTCTTCAACGCGTTGTCTTTCACTGATATCGGCGATAATCCAGATGCTTCCGTTTTCAGGGTTGTCGGGGTCAATGGCTCGACCATTGATTTCGCCCCAGAACAGGCTGCCATCCTTGCGTTTCACTTCCATCCGTTTGTGGTAAGTGTTGTGCGTATTTATGACTTGCGAGGCCAGTTTTCTGATCGCCGGAAATTGTTCGGTGGTTGGGAAAAAACGTTCGACAGATTCTCCGGTCAGTTCCTCGGTTTGATATTGAAATAGTTCGTCAAAGCGGCGATTGCTCGACACAATGCGTTCGTTTTTGACGTAAACAATACCGACCAGAGCATTGTTCAAGATGGTTTCGTATTGCTGAGTACGTTCTCTTACCAAGTGCTCAAGGTGAGCCTGATGTTTGATAAGAGCTTCGCTGGTTTGTTTGCGTTCAGTAATGTCTTCGGAAATCCCCAGCAAGTATTTGGAAGCGCCATCGGCGCTTTGGATACAGAATTTGCGCGTATGTAGTAAGCGTACGCCATTGTTTCTCGTGGTAATGGTCTCTTCGGGAATATCCAACAGATTCAGTTCCCCGTTAAGAACTTTTCGATCCATGGCCATGAATTGAGCGGCTTGCTCGGGAGGGAAAAGATCAAGGTCGTTCTTGCCGAGTAAGTCCTTTCGGTCAATGCCGATGAGTTTTTCGCCGGCCTTGTTGAACATGACGAATCTCAGGCTTTCCGCTTCTTTGAGAAAGATCATCAGCGGAACGTTTTCCAGTATCGTATTGGTCAGCGCTCTTGATTCAGCAAGTGATGCCGTCTGCTCCCCCATAGAGCGCAGAAGTCGGTTGAAGCCTGTAATGACCTGACCCACTTCGTCATTTAAACGGACAGGCAAGGTTTGAGTGGGTAAATCGATACTTGATCGTTCTGCCATTTCAGTCAGTGTTTGGGCGGTCTGCAACAAAGGGCCCAGTTGTCGTTTAAGTACCCACCAGGTCAGCGAGCCGATCAGGAGTGTCATGAACACCAGAGCGAGTAGCGCAACGGTTTGTATTGAGTGAATAGGCAGAAAAGCCTCTTGGGTGGGGGTGGTGACAACAAGCACCCAGCCGGGGAGCGGTACCCCTTTGAACGATTCTAAAACTTCGGCTCCCGTGAGTGTTGTATAGACGGCTGACCCTTCATGACCATCTAAAATTCGGTCGAGCGCCGGAATACTCCCAGGTGCGGGTAGCTTTTCCATAATCCGGTTTTTATCGGTCGCCGCAATAATTGTTCGATTCTGTGGAACCAACAGAACGAACCCGCCTTTTAGTCCATAGCTGCTTTTTGCTACCTGGTCTATGAAGTTGGGTTTGCCGAGATTGATCGTTCCCCCGATGGAGCCGATCACTTCTCCTGAATCCCCTTGAACTGGCACTGCCATGGTGAGTACCGGCGCATCAAAACGAGCGCTTAGAGTCGGAACGCCGAAGCTTGGTTTGCCGGTTTTGATCGTCTTGGTAATCACCGCGAAATCGATTGCATTACCCGGCTGTTCAGCAGTAGGTAGAGGGTATTGAGCGACCAGTTGGCCATCGAGTCCCGTGACAAAAACGCCGTTATTAAACAGTTCGTGCAGAATCGGTCGCTGCTCAATAAGCGCTTGTAATTCAGCAGGGCGTTGTTTGAGCGGTTCTGAAAATGGGGAAGCTACCTTTTTGAGCCAATTTACCCGGTTGTCGAATTCCCTGTCGATTTCGTTGGCGAGCAGGGTGGCTATGGAAAACTGCTTGTCGCTTAGTACTCGTTCCATATCCCTGTGCAGGATGTGGTTGGAAAATGCTGCCAACAACCACAGGCCTGACAAGAAGACAAACAGGGTCAGAAAAGTGATCCGGGTTTTAAGTGACTGCAAATGAAAACGGTTCAAATCCATGTGCTACCACCTTGGGGTTCTTCGACTGGTAGGGAGAGTGCCGTGACTGGTTGGCCCGAATCAAGTATGCCCTACATCTTGTGATTGGGGCACAAAATGCAGCATGACGATTATTTCCCGCAAGATTCTTGGCGTTTATAGGGCCGCACCCTACGACGGCTTTGAATAACTAACCCGGCTTACGCGGTAGTACAAGCATGGCGCAGAGGCCGCCTTGTGGTCGGTTGGTGAGTTGCAGTTCGCCACCGTGGATCAGGGCGATGTCCTTGACGATCGACAGTCCCAGACCGACGCCGCCGGTTTCGCGGCTGCGCGAGGCGTCCGGTCGGTAGTAGGGCAGGGTTACCTGAGCCAGTTCGGCCGTCGGGATGCCTGGCCCCGTATCTTCAACGGCGATGCGCAGGTTGTCTGCATCGTCGTCAATCCGCAGATGGGCGCTGTGGCCGTATTTGATGGCGTTGTCGACGAGGTTCTGCAGGGCGCGGCGTAGCGCCGAAAGGCGGCCGCTAAATGGTGCTTGTGCTTCGCCTTCAATCGTAATGCGTTTGCCGAGGACTTCGGCGTCGTTCGCCAGGCTTTGCAGTAACGCGTTGATGTCGATCGGTCGGGCTTCTTCGCTGTCTTGCAGTCCGCGCAGATAGTCGAGGGTGGCGTCGAGCATGGCGGCCATGGCTTCCAGGTCGGCGGCCATCTGTTCGCGGAGTTTTTCGTCTTCTACCAGTTCGCTACGCAGGCGCAGGCGGGTCAAGGGCGTGCGCAGGTCGTGCGAAACGGCGGCCAGCGCGCGGGCGCGTTCATCGATCAGGCGTTTGATGCGCTCTTGCATGCGATTGAAGGCTTGCGCTGCCTGACGGGTTTCGGCGGGGCCGGTTTCCGCCAGCGGCGGCGCATCGAGGTCGCGGCCAAGCTGGTCGGCTGCTTGCGCCAGTTGTTTTAGCGGTTGGGTGGCTTGCCGGACAGCCAGCATGACGACGGCAGTTACGATCAGCAGGGTGATCAACAGCTGGGCAATCAGTTCGCCGGGTAATGCGGGCATTTCGGTGTCCGGATTGAGGGTGATGCGGATCCACTGGCCATCGTTCAGGCGCACGTCAAAAATTCGTGTGCTCATGGCATGACGCGGCAGGCTGGAATCGCCGCGCATCATCCTGCCACCGCTATTGCCCTGCGTGCGGATTTCGCGTTCGCCGCCAAGCCGTGCGGCAATGCTGGCTTGAATTTGCCCGCGCGGCACGTTTGACGATACCTGATCGATGTCAATCAGTGCCACGCGCAAATCAACCGACTCCAGTTTGCTCAGCGTTATTGTGCGTTGTGAAGCTTCTTGCGTTTCCAGTGCGCGAACGGTTTCGGCGATGCGGTCGGCAAAATTCAGGCCGCGGGCGACAGAAACGACGTTGGCGCGTTCCTTCCACTGCAGCCAGGCGCTGATCAGTTGGGCGCTGAGTAGCCCGGCCAGCAGGATCAGCGCCATGCGCGCAAACAGGCTGGAGGGGAAGCTGCGCAGCGAGGACGGAATGTTCAGGCGCATGTTTGGCGTGCTTCGATGGTTGTGGCGAGCACGTAGCCTTCGCCGCGCACGGTCTTGATCAATTGCGGCTCGCGGCTGTCGTCGCGCAGACGCTGGCGCAGGCGACTGATCTGCACGTCGATGGCGCGGTCGTAGGCTTCCGCTTCGCGGCCGTGGATTAGTTCGGTCAGCTGGTCGCGATTGAGTACGCGGTTGGGATGGTCGAGCAGGATGCGCAGCAGGCGGTACTCGCCACCGGAAAGCGGCGTGGCCACCCCGTCCGGTGCGCTCAGCAGGCGCGATGCCGTATCCAGCGACCAGCCGGAAAAGCACAGGTAGCGTGCCGGCTCGGGGCGCAGGTTGGGGGGCAGCGCACGTGTCCGGCGCAGGATGCTTTTGATGCGGGCAAGCAGTTCGCGCGGGTTGAACGGTTTGACCAGGTAGTCGTCGGCGCCCATCTCGATGCCGATGATGCGCTCGGTTTCTTCGCCGCGGGCGGTGAGCATCAGTACCGGCAGGTTCGATTTGGCGCGCAGGTCGCGGCACAGCGTCAGCCCGTCGGTGTCCGGCAGCATCAGGTCGAGCACGACCAGATCGATGGCATGGCGCTCAAGGGCTTGCCACATCTCGCGCCCATCCCGTGCGGAGATGGCGTCAAAACCATTGCGCGCCAGATAATCCACCAACAGGCGGCGGATTTCCGGGTCATCGTCGACGATGAGAATGCTGTCGGGTTTGTCCATGATTTACGACTCTTATCAGATACGGCAGTAGCAATAAAACAGGCGATTACAAACGGGGTGGCCCAGACAAGAGCCGTCTGGCGATCTTGATTATTGGAATTAAACTCCCTTTGCTTGGCTTCTGGCCGTTTGTTTGTAACCTACTGTAACGCGATGCCGGTTTGCAATGCTTTGATGCAAATTGGCCCCTTTATGCAACACGCGGCTTACATCCATCGTCTTTAATGACACGTAAGGACGAAGAAAAAGTGGGTGTCCTGAGATTTTACGTATTCAACAAGGAGAACGAAGATGAAAGCCTCGATGACATTGAAACGTTTTGCCCTGATGGCAGTGCTCGGTTCGGTATTCGCGATGCCAGCGCTGGCCCAGAATGGTCCGGGGGCAGGCGGTGGGGGTGGAGGCATGGGCGGTGGTCCTTGCATGCAAGGTGGTGGCGGTGGGGGGGGCGGTATGCGCTTCAACCAGAAAAACACGCCGGGCTGG
>CAZZDF010000146.1:0-4979 GCA_964652915.1 uncultured Propionivibrio sp.
TCCCCTGCGCTTGATAGTGCTGCAGCAGAGCCCAGATCAGCTCGGCGTGGTCGTGGTCGCCCAGGCTGTGGTTGTCGACAAAACTCAGATCATCGATCACAGTGATATGCCCTCGCCCCCAACGGAAATGCAGCAGGGCGCTACGTTCCTTGGCCGAACCAGCCTGCCACGCCGGTTCCGGGGACGAGCTGCTGAGCCCCCGCCCGAAGTGCTCCAGGCGATACCGGGTCTGGTTGATCGGCAGCGTTACTTCAATCTCGACGGGCGGGTCATCGTCGTCGGCTTCCTCTTCAATCTTGTCTTTGGTGCATGGCGCGCACTGCCCTTTGGGTGGTTGGTAGTGGCTTACCCCCAGCTTGCTGAGCAGCGGATCGTCGCTGGCGTTTTCAGCGGCGACAATCAGGTAGCCACCGCTGTGTACCCAGTCCAGCAAGCGCTCCACACGGGCCGGGGTGACGTTACGGCGCCGGCTTTCGTCAAGAATCAGGATGCTTTGGGCCGGTAGCTGATCCAGTGAGCGTGGCGATTCCAGTCGTTCGATCGGTCGTCCGAGTTCTTGGAGTAGTCGCTCGAACGCCAGATACGGGTTGCGCCGCGCTTCCTTTTGCGGGGCTTCGCGATGGCGAACCGGAACCTGCTCGAAGTTTTGCAGGAACCATACGGTGATCAGCGTGGCCAGCGCGACGCAGGCCACCAGCGACCAGATGATGCGCCGTTTCATGAGGTTTTTCCCGCTGTGCCGAAATGTGCAGCCCAGCCGAGGCATAGTTCGCGGGTGTTGGCGGTATCCGGCGGCATTTCGGCATAAGCCGCCCGTTTCCAAGCCTCCAGCAGACCGGCAAAGTAGATCGCGGCGGCGGCATCGATATGGCTGCCGGCACGTCGCAGACAGGTGTCCTCAGTATCGCCGGCGCGGAATTCGACGTGTCGTTGGCGGATCAGCGTCATCAGCGTGCCCCGGTAGAGCAGCGATAATGCTCCGGCATGGCGTCCGGCAGCGAGTTCGGCGAGGGCGGCTCCGGGTATGTCGTCCGGTAGCGAGCCAGGGCGCAGGTCAAGGCCAAAAAGCGTTTCCGGCGGTGCGCTTTGGTGCCGGCTTAAGACGGGAAAACGCTCACGGTAGCGGTAGAGGATGAACAGCAGGATTCCACAGGCCAGGGCGATGATTACGTAGAGCAGACCGCGAGTGCCGATGGCCAGCATCTTGGCTAGCGAGACCAGCGCGTCTTCCCACCAGGGCTTTTCTTCGACCGGTTTGTCGTCAAAGATCGGGCGCCAGCTCAGTTCTTCGACTTCGCGACCAAACACCGGGTCAGCGAGGACCTTGTCGGCGACCTTGCGGATTTGACCGTCCGGCTTGCGGGCGGGCGGCGGGCTGGCTGGTGGCTGAACGTTGACGATTTCTGCCGGAAGCGCGAGAGGCTCGTTCTGGGCATTGGCCTCATTCGGGCAGAGCGTCATCCACGCCAAGCAGCCGGCAATCAGGGCGATTATCGCGGTGTTTTGCCGGATGGGGCGAACAGCGGGTGTGCTTTGTTGCTGTCTTTCGGCCATGCGCCGGAAAGCGATTTCGATGTCCCAACCTTCGAGTTCGCTGCGTCGATTGAGGTACAGGGAAAAACCGGCGGCGATGTAAAACGGCTCAACGATCGATTCGGCCACCAGCCAGGAGAGGTTGAAGATCAGTACATAATTGTCGTAAGAGTCGCTGAAAAACAGTTCGCCCCAGGAGAAGGCGTTCAGACCGTCCGACGGGAGCAGCAGGTCAATCAGGGCGACAAAACCGAACTCGAAGACCAGCACGATATGCAGGCAGACGAAGGTGAGCCATAAGGCATATCCGCCTGTCTTGCGCGAGAGGACGCGCAAACGCGCCCGTCCGCCTCGGTTGGACTGCCCTTCGAGTTGCCAGACCGGGAGCTCGAAAGAACGGCCGGTGTTGAAGCGGCGGAAGCTCAGGCCGGCGATCAGCCCCGAATGGCGGAGTAGTTGTGGAATGGCCCGCCAAACCTCGCGTACCGTCGGAGGAGAGCCAAATGAGGCTTCGGCAAATACCTTGAGCAGCAGCCGGTCGAAGAGCGGTTTTAGCCACCAGATGATGAAGAAAGCCAGGCTTGGGTGTTGCCAGAGCACGGCCAGCATGAGCGCCGAAAAAGGGATGAAGGTGGCGAACCAGACGCGGTAGACC
Organism: uncultured Propionivibrio sp.; assembly: GCA_964652915.1. Classification (GTDB taxonomy): domain Bacteria; phylum Pseudomonadota; class Gammaproteobacteria; order Burkholderiales; family Rhodocyclaceae; genus Propionivibrio. Next base: position 2,189 of record CAZZDF010000146.1, read on the forward strand.
GGGGCGTGCCAGTGGCGCAGCATGATCAGCCCGAGATCGAGAGCCTCCCAGGGGTTGCGGCGGCGCAAAGCCAGTTCGAGCTGATCAATCCGCATGATGGCTTCGCCCGGCGAACAGGAAGTAACAGAGCAGGGTGAGCCACACGGCAATGCCCGCGCCGACTTTCACGGCTAGGGGCAGGCTGCGGATAGGGGACCAGAGCGCTTCGATAAAGGCGGCGCAGAAAGTGAGTGCCGCCGCGCCGTAAAGCAGCCGGACTGCCCCGTGCGCGGCTTCCCGGATGGCGTCCAGACGCCGTTTGCGACCGGGGGCAACCAAGGATAGGCCGATCTTGAGGCCGGCCGCGCCGGAAAGCACGGCGCCGATCAATTCCGGCGCGCTGTGTCCGGCGACAAATCCCCAGAAGGTTTCGCCATAGCCGATTTCGGTGAGATAGCCGGCGGTGGCGCCAATCAGCAGGCCGTTGTAGACGAGGTAAAAAATGCTGCCGAGTCCGAAAGCAATCCCTCCGGCGAAACACTGAAAATCGATGCGCACGTTGTTGGCGATGTAGAAGGCCAGCATTCTCAGCTCGCCTTCTGCGCCGCGCTTGTCGGCACGGTGCGTTTCGGGGGCGTACATGGTTTTGTATTGTTCGACGGCCTCCGGCGACATTAGGAAGTAGACGCCGTCGGGGTGCCATTGCAACAGAACTAGCGTCAGAATCAGCGGCAGGAAGAACAGGGCGGCTGCGGCGAGGACCAGACGCTTTTCGTCGCGCACCAGGCGCGGCAAGCCGCCCGCCAGAAAGCTCAGCCAGTGTCCGGCGAGCCGCGGGCGGGCGCCATAGATGCGTTGATGCGCGGCCAACACACGCTGATGCAGGGAGTGAATGAGCGAGCTGGAGTAGTTTCTGTCGCGTGCAAGGGAAAGATCCTGACAAAGGCGCCGAAAGGCCGATGGCAGGGTTTCAACTGTGATCGCCGTGTCGGGTTCGTCTTTGCGGAATGACGCGGAAGCGGCCGTTTTGTTTTTCTTTTCCTGACTGGATTGCCGTTTTGTCGTGTTCAGCCAGCGTTCCCAGGCATCCCAGTCATTTTGGCGTAGTTGGATGAACCGGGTCTCTTTCATGATCCTGGCAGGATGTCGGGCTTGGGCAAGGCGGGTGGCGGCGACGAGGCTCTTGGGCGAGCGGAAATGCGGCCGGCCTAGAGCAAACGCTGTTGTCGCAGTTCCTCGTAGAGCGCCGCGAAGTTCTTTGCGCCAACGCTGGAAGCATTGTGAGTGAAGACGTCACGGTGCTGCGACGGGCTTTCCGCCAGCGTGCTGTTTTCCGAGATCACCGTTTGGCAGACTTCGTCGCCATAGCGCTGCCGCAGTTGTTCTTCGACGATGGCACTCATCTTGCGCCGACGGTCATAGCGGGTCAGGACGTAACGACGCTCGGCGCGGCGTTTGAGCGAGGGTTCGAGAATGGTCAGCGTCCGGGTCATCTGGTCGGCTGCCTGCATCGAGAGGTAGTCGGTCGAAATCGGAATCAGCAGAAGGTCACTGGCGAAAATGGCGTTGATCGCCAATACCCCGATGTAGGGGCAGCAATCGATCAGCGTGCTTTGCGCGGCATTGCCGGGTACGGATTCGTCAAGAGCGTCGAGTCCGAGACGCAGCTTGTTCATGATTGCCGGGTTGTTGCCGAACATCGAGTCGGCTTTGATCAGCAACTGGTGCGAGGGAATGAGCCGGCCCATGCCTTCCCAGGCGATGGCCAGTTCGTCAAGCGCGCGATCGTTCTGAAAGAAACCAAAGAGGCTACGCTCGGGCTCATGGGGTTGAACGCGGTGGATGTGGGATAAGTGGCATTGCGGATCGAGGTCAACCAGCAATGGGTTGCCGCCATTTCGGGCAATGGAAGCGGCGAGGTTGAGCGTCGTGGTGGTTTTCCCGACGCCGCCTTTCTGGTTGAAGATTGCAATTCGCATGCCTCATTGTAACGCACAGTTTTGGGCTGTGTACACCTCGACGGCAATCGCTTACAAAGACATCATTTTCGGATTTCTTTTTCGTTGAATTTGAGGGATTAGCGGAGCGATAATGTATTTCGAGAAGTTTCTCTCGGTAGGCCGATTTTCGATTGGCGAGAACACGACGGCGGCGGAGGCTTCGATCGGCAAATAGCGTATTCTGCTGAAATAGCGTCAGCACGATCTTGCGTACAGCGGCCAGATTACGCTCCGCATGGTCTTTGCGCACACGGCAGGCATCTTCCAATAGGTAACATCCAAAGTCCAGTGCATGGATTCAACACCCCAATGCGCCCGAACGGCTTGGGCAAAATAACCGACAGTCTTGATGCCAGAACTGGCAATAAAGTAGCTCGACTCAACACTGGTTTTATCTCCAATCTCGCAGGTTGTTTCGATCATTCCCAAAGCCCGAGATTCTTTCAGTTCTCTCTTTGCGTTAAATCCATCCACAAAAGGTCTGATACCAGCAATGCTCGTCGGGTTTCATGTCGGCCGTGATCTTTCTCAACGGTCGTTTCGCTCTGAATAGCGACACCGCGCCAGCCAATTTTCTCTCCGGTCACGAAGAAATCGACAACCGTATTCGCCAGCCCTTTCTGGTTGTCCTTGACGGAGACCTCATAATCACCACCCTGATCAACGATGGCTGCGGCTACGTCGGTTTGGCAACCAAGGTATCTAAGGAAAAGCCGAACAAGTCACAAAAGGAGTGAACGATTCTTTTGTCATAATATCTGAAGCAAGGAATTGATCACGGGGATTGAAACGATGGAGCAGATGACATTGGC
>CAZZDF010000147.1:0-4976 GCA_964652915.1 uncultured Propionivibrio sp.
TAGATTCTGCACGTAATTACTTCTGCGATCAAGCTATTTATGCCACTACTTCCAATACTCCGCTTTCCCGATCCCCGGCTGAAAACTGTGGCCGCTCCGGTGGCCACGATTGACGATGACATTCGCCGGTTAACGCGCGACATGGCGGAAACAATGTATGAAGCGCCAGGCATCGGCCTGGCGGCAACCCAGGTTGACGTCCACAAGCAAGTTATCGTAATTGACGCTTCGGAAACCCGCGATCAACTCTTAATCCTGATCAACCCGCAGCTCGTCGAAAGCGATGGCTTGCAGACTTGCGAAGAAGGTTGCCTTTCCGTTCCTGGCATCTATGACAAGGTTGAGCGCGCGGAGCACGTTGTCGTCCGCTATCTCGATCTCGAGGGCAAAGAACAAACCATCTCAGCGGAAGGACTACTCGCCGTTTGTCTGCAGCACGAAATGGATCATCTACAAGGACGGGTATTTGTCGACCATCTCTCACCGCTGAAACAATCAAGAATCAAATCCAAGCTCGCCAAACAGGCACGAGTGACCGCATGAAGCTCATTTTCGCCGGAACCCCGGACTTTGCCGCGCTGGCGCTACGTTCGCTTATTGCGACCAAACACGATGTGGTGTTAGTACTCACTCAGCCGGATCGACCGTCTGGACGAGGCCTTCAAATGCGCCATTCGCCGGTAAAGGAGGTCGCGCTGGCGTCCGGAATTGAAGTTTTTCAGCCACACAGCTTACGGGACTCAGACTCACAAGAGAAAATTCGCGCCTGCGCTGCAGAAGCAATGGTCGTCGCCGCGTATGGCTTGATCCTTCCGCAAACGGTTCTCGATATGCCGCGCTGGGGATGTCTCAATATTCATGCCTCGCTGTTACCCCGCTGGCGCGGTGCCGCGCCGATTCAACGGGCGATTCTCGCCGGAGATCGCGAAACGGGCGTTTGCATCATGCAAATGGAAGCCGGTCTGGATACCGGGCCGATCCTGCTGGCCGAAAACCTGCCGATTGCCGCCGACGATACGGCAGGCTCGTTGCATGACAAACTAGCTGACCTTGGCGCACAAATGATCGTCAAAGCCCTCGACCAACTCCCGCTGAACGCCAAGCCACAACCGGAACTTGGCGCATGCTACGCAACAAAAATCGAAAAGTCAGAAGCCGCCCTTGACTGGCGACTTCCTGCTGCACAATTAGAAAAACAAATCAGGGCTTTCAATCCTTTTCCCGGTGCCGTCTCCGATCTTGAGAGTCGTGCAATCAAAGTCTGGCAAGCCGAATGCGTCACAGCGTGCGGCACACCTGGACAGATCGTTGCGGTTGACGGAAGCGGAATCGTCGTGGCCTGCGGAAAAGATGGGCTGCGTTTGTCTGAATTGCAGAAAGCCGGCGGCAAGCGACTACCGGTTGCCCAATTCCTTGCAGGCAACCCAATCACCCCAGGATCTTGTTTTACGCTCCCGACTGAGTAGGCTTTTTCGCATGTGCAGGCCTGAAGGCAGCACAAAACGCCGGATCTGATTCCAGCCAAGCGCCTTCGATCAGGTCAATACAATAAGGAACCGCCGGGAAAACAGCCTGCAGACAGTCGTCTATTGCCGAAGGCTTGCCCGGCAAATTGATAATCAGGCACTTTCCCCGGATTCCGGCGGTTTGCCGCGATAGAATCGCCGTCGGAACAAACTTCAGTGAAGCCGTTCGCATCAGTTCACCGAATCCCGGCATCATTTTGCTGCACACCGCCTCGGTTGCTTCCGGCGTCACATCACGCAAGGCCGGCCCGGTTCCCCCGGTGGTTACAACCAGACTGCAGCCCTCAACATCGGCCAGTTCGCGCAAGGCCGCCTCGATCAGCGGCTGCTCGTCGGGGATCACCCGCGCAACGGCGTCCCACGAGCTGGTCAATGCGCGGGTAAACCAGTCACGGATGGCCGGCCCGCCTTTATCTTCATATACGCCCTGACTGGCGCGATCCGAAATGGTCAAAATCCCAATGCGTGCGCCAATAGCTGTACGACTCATACCTGCTCCTCAAAACCTGCCTGATCCTGATAGCTTGTTCCATCAAGCAACTGAACAACGCCCAGTTCACCGGCTTCCAGCCCCGTGCTCGTCGCTGGCACCACCAGCAAAGCATCGGCCTGAGCCATCGAAAGAAGGGCGCCACTGCTCTGATTGCCCGTTGAACGCGCCACGTAGGAACCGCCCTGACTCCGTTCAAGTTGTACGCGGATGAAATCGGTTCGACCAGGGCGAATTCTCACGGGATGAGCCAATTGCGCCTCGAGTGTGCGCCGATATAAGCGCGTATGCCCCATCATCCGACGCAAAGCCGGAATCACCAGTTGCTCAAAGCAAACCATGCTCGACACCGGATTTCCGGGCAACCCGAAAATCACCCCACGTGAGGTCGTACCGAAGGCCACCGGATGGCCGGGGCGCATTTCAACGCGCCAAAAATGCATCTCAACACCCAACGACTCGAGCGTTGGTCGAACGTAATCATGCACACCAACCGACGACCCCCCCGAAACCAACAAGACATCAAACTCAAGCCCCCGGCGCAAATGCGCGGCCAACTCCTGCGGATCGTCACGGGCAATGCCTAGCAGGACCGGATCGATGCCCAAAGCTTGCGCCTGGGCCATCAAGGCATAGCTGTTCGAGTTGGGAATCTTGTTCGGATCAAACGCTTCATCAAGTCCCTCGAGTTCATCCCCCGTTGCCAGAATCGCCACACTCGGTCGACGATAAACCTTCATTTGCGCGCACTTGACGGTCGCCAGAACGCCGATGACTCCAGGCGTAATTTCGGTCCCCGCCGTCAGAACCACCTGACCATCGCGCATGGCTTCGCCGAGCGGGCGAATGTCGTTGCCGGCTTTTACCGAGCGACTGATTTCGATCCTTTCATCATCCAGCGCCAAAGTGTCCTCGACCCGCAAAACGGCATCAGCCCCCTTCGGAATGGGCGCCCCGGTCATGATGCGCGAACACTCTCCGATCTGTAGCGTATGCTTGGGCAAATCCCCGGCCTTGATATCCTCGACGATTTTCAGAATAGCCGAGCCCTTTTCAAGATCCGCGCTACGCAAGGCGAAACCGTCCATCGCCGACACATCGAATGGCGGTTGATTCCGATTGGCGCGAATATCTTCGGCCAACACCCGTCCGAGCGACCGCTCAAGCGACACAAGTTCAATCTCTTTCGTTTTGATGCATTCCAGAATGCACTGCTGTGCATCCTTGACCGACAAATTGCCCATCTAAGCTGACTCCTGAAAATGCTGACACCTCACGCGCGACACACTCCGGGATATCCATCCACCCAGTCGACATCCGCCTACATACCCCGCCCCGACGTCCGCTGTTGTAAGGCGGCCAGATCTTGTGGTGTGTCGAGATCGACAAAACTGCGCAAATCGGGATCGGCGGCCAGCAACTCGGACTCGGCAACATAAAGAACGTTCAATTGCTCAAGCGCACTGCGGATGCTACGCCTGCCGTTGCCCATAATAATTCTCTGCATGACAGGCAAAGCCGAAACCGAATAAAACGCAGCCAGAGGCTGAACGTGACCATCAACCACCGGCACCACCGCTTGATGGTCGGCACGTTGCCGGGCCAAAAAATCGATCAAGACCGGCTGCAGAAACGGCATGTCGGTCGCCACAGCAAAAATCCAGGGAGCACCAGATTGCTCCAATCCGGCACATAGCCCGGCCAAGGGACCCGAATCCGGATAGGCATCACAAACCTGAGGCAAATCGATGTCCGAACGATGCTGGCGAACGCTGACCATAACCCGTGAAAACATCGGCTGAACAACCGAAACCACCCGCTGCAACAAAGTATCTTCGCCGAGAACCAGCATCGCCTTGTCACACCCCATTCGCTGTGACTGCCCTCCAGCCATGATGATGGCCGTGCACTCGTCGATCATCGCGGCATACGTTCCAGCAGAAAATCAGCCAGCCCGGCAACATCATCAAGTGCAAAATGCGGAAGCTGCGGGTAGACCTCATCCATATCGGTCACCAGCGCAATCAAGCCGGAATCCAGCGGACAACGCGGCGGCTTGCCGCATTCGCGCCGCAGAATCTCGATCTTGTTCCCCGGCACCAGCGAAAAGCCTTCCACCAAAACCAGATCCGCCTCACCCAGAAAACGCTCGGCCAACTGGGCCGGCTCACGCCGGTCTACGGCATCGGCGACGATCTGCAACTGGTTCGAAGTAACCAACATGCTCATGATGGCGCCGGCTTTCTTGTAGCGCCAACTATCCTTGCCTTCCTTATCCAGCGTCACCTTGTGATGCGCATGCTTGATCGTCGCCGGACGCAAGCCACGTGCGGTGAGTTCGGTCAGCAGCTTTTCGACCACTGCCGTCTTACCAGAGCCGGAATGGCCGACAAACATAAAAATCGGTGGGGTAACCTCTGTCATGGATGCGGAGTGACCCAACTCTCACCCGCTGGAGTAGTTTCCTTCTTCCAGATCGGAACACGCTCCTTCAGTTCGTCGATCATCCAGCGACAGGCCTCCAGCGCGGGAGCGCGATGCTGAGCGCCAGCGGCAATAAATACGATCTGATCGCCCGCTTGCACCACACCAAGACGATGCACAATTCGCGCATCAAGCAAACCAAAACGGGCAATGGCTTCCTCACGGAGTTTTTTCAGCTCCGGCAAAGCCATCCGGTCGTAAGCATCAAAACTAATTTCGCTGACTTCACGCCCTTCGGAAAAATCACGCGCACAACCGAGAAAAGTGGCTATACCGCCCATACGGCTGGAACATTCCCGCAAGGCATGAATTTCCTCGTCTTGCGAAAAATCCTCCAGTTGAATGCGTACTGCTTCCTTCATCCTAACCACCCGAAAACTTGGACATGAAAACAACCTCACTGCGATCTTCCAGCACGCGCGAAAAATCCCGTACATGCTCGCCATCGACAGCGGCAATGGAAACCAGGGAAAACG